>CAUBUJ010000187.1 GCA_958439155.1 uncultured Veillonellaceae bacterium | reverse complement strand
TTATCTTTCATGTTTCAAAAGTCCGGGCTGGCAGATTTCGATGGCTTTCAGCACGGCGTAGGCGATGCAGCATCCCGCGCCGCAGGAGACGGCGAAGAGGAAGACGTAGAAGAGCGCACCTTTGTCGGAGCCGAGGACGAGGGCGGCTACTGGGTAGGAGAGGAGGCCGCCGATGAGGGAGGTGCCGATGAATTCACCGATGACGGCCATCCACAGTTTCCCTGTGTGGCTGTAGAGGTAGCCTGAGAGGAAGGCGCCTACCATGGAGCCGGGGAAGGCGAGAAGGCTTCCTGTGCCGGCGATATTCCGGATGAGGGACGCGGCGAAGGCGGCGGAGACGCCGTACCGGGTGCCGGCGAGGACGGCGAGGAAAATATTGACCATGTGCTGGATCGGGAAGGCCCGGGTCACGCCGAGGGGGAAGGAGAAAACAGGAGAGAGGAGAACGGTCACGGCAGTCATGAGGGCGGCGAAGATCATTTTCCGAAGGGTAAAATTATAAGGCTGATTTGTCATAGAAACCTCCTGCAGAGAGAACTGCACAATTCCGCATCGGGCGGGATTTCTTATCAAAAGAGATACTTCAAGGGCAGGCGCGGAAAGAGCGGGATCCCATGGGGATGAAAGAAAAGCGGCAGGGCCTTATGCTTTTCCGCTATACCGGTGTTGATTTTCCGCGCCTTTCATGAAAGATCATTTCCCTACAGCATAGCACAGATACCCCGCTGGGGAAAGGAAGAAGAACGAGGAGTTCTTCCTCCTGTAGCGTTCTTTATAAAGATATCTATATTTTGACTTTTCATTATGCTAAAATGATGACGAACCGGAGAGGCGTTTCTCCGGAATCGATGGAAAGGCGGAAAAAAGATGGAGATCAGGGATATCGCGGAGGAATGGAAGAAGAAAGGGAGGCTTTCTGAAATAGAGGGCCTCCCTGAGCGGAGCGGCGCCGCGCCGGCAGAGACGGCTGTGGATGCTTATGTGATGACACACCATGTGCTGCGGCTCTCCGCGGAAGGCAGGACCTATGATTTGCCGGCGGAGTGGTTTGTGCCAGCCTATGAGGGGGCCGCCGCTTTCTGGTACCTTCTGGAACAGGGCGCGGCGGGACTGCGGCTCGACGGTTCTGACGGGACATTTACGGCTCGCTGGGAGCTGCGCCGCTATGGAAAATCGGATGTGGGGGAATTTTCTCTGGTCTATCCGGATTTCCAGCGGGGGAAGTGGACGGTATCCATTCCGCAGTTTGTGGAAGAAGGGAGAAAGGCCTTTCAGGCTTTTCTTTCTGACCAGGTCATCACCGATGAGGCGCGGTGTTATTTCCGCGCTTTTGAAGAGGGAAGCCTCACTTCCAATGACGCATGGAGCATGGCTGCGGCCATCGCTGTATGGAACGATCTGCGGGAGGGTCGCTGGCTCTTTGGCGCGCCGTGCCGGCCGCTGTACCCGGAGGAATTCATGAGTCCCGATATGGCCCGTCTCATGGAGAGGAAAACGAAAGGCGCGCCGGACATGGGATTTCATGAGGAGAATCCCCTCGTTTCCACCGAAAAGGCGGCGGAGGCGCTTCTGCAGTCTGGCCGCATGGAGGAAGTGATCCCGGCGGCAGCGGCGGGAGCGGTGGACGGGCTCACCTTGTCTATGGGAATTACCGCGGAGGAAACGGAGCCGCGTCTGGCGTTCCGCACTCTTTCGGGAAAGGAATTTTCCTGGACGCCCGATCCGGAAAGAGGGGAACTGGAAGCGCTCATCGCTTGGACGCAGGCTGTAGGAGCGGGGCGGAATGTGCGCCTTGCGCTGGATGGAGAGAATCCTTCTCTGTGGGAGTTTTCTTCTGCCGGCACGGAAGGCCTTTTCACAGCGCGCGCCGGCGGAGAGAAATTTTCCGCGGCAGTTTCCCGGGAGACGCTGGTGAAAGCGCTGCGGGAGGAGCTGCGCCGGTTCTTTTCCGATGAGAATATCCTCCGGGAAGGTGTGAAAACGGTGCAGAATGACGCGGGACGGGTCCTGTACGGCACGTTTCCGGAGGAAGTGAAAGCGGAGGCCAGGCGTCACCTGCAGGTGGTGCTTGCGTCGTGGAACCGTTGCAGGAGACAGGATTTCCTTTTTCCCGCGTCGCTTATCAAGCTGGAAGCCCGCGATTTTTTAAACCGCGCCGCTTTATCCGCGCTGGGGCTTGGTGAAGGAGGTCAATGATGAAAGCAAGACGAATTATCCATGTAGAGGAGAGGCTTCCTATTCTGCCTACGATTCCTCTGTCGCTGCAGCATTTATTCGCCATGTTCGGCTCGACCGTACTGGTGCCGTTCCTGCTCCATGTGGATCCGGCGACGGCCCTTTTTATGAACGGCGTAGGAACGCTGCTTTATCTGTGGATCTGCAAATGGCGGCTCCCGGCCTACCTCGGGTCGAGCTTTGCTTTCATTTCACCGGTGCTGGCGGTGACGTCCACCGCGGGCATGACCTACGGAGACGCCCAGGGCGGGTTCATCGCGTTCGGCCTTTCTTTCATGGTGCTGGCGCTCTTAGTGAAGAAGATCGGCACTGCCTGGATCGATGTGCTCTTCCCGCCGGCGGCGATGGGGGCGATTGTGGCCATCATCGGTCTGGAGCTGGCGCCGCTTGCCATGTCCATGTCGGGCTACATGGGAGAGGTCCAGGGCATGTCAAACAGCACGGCCATGATCATTTCCACCTTCACGCTGGTGGTGACCATTCTCGCCACGGTCCTGGGCCGGGGATTTATCGGGATCATCCCCATTCTGATCGGCGTTGTGTCCGGCTACATTCTGTCTTACTTCATGGGTGTGGTGGACCTGTCCAAAGTGGAGGAAATGCCCTGGTTCGCTTTCCCCACTTTCTATGAGCCTTCCTTCAATGTGAGCGCCATTATGATGATCATGCCCGCGCTCTTTGTGGTTTTCGCGGAGCACCTGGGCCATCTTTTCGTGACCAGCGATATTGTAGGAAGAAATCTTGTAAAGGATCCAGGGCTCGATCATTCTCTCTTTGCTGACGGCTTGTCCAATGTGCTTTCCGGCCTGGCCGGGTCCACACCGAATACGACGTACGGCGAAAATATGGGCGTCATGGCCATTACCGGGGTGTACAGCACCTGGGTCATCGCAGGGGCGGCGGTCTTCGCCATTCTCTTCTCCTTTGTAGGAAAAATCGCGGCGCTGATTCACGCCATTCCGACTCCGGTCATGGGCGGCGTATGTATTCTCCTCTTTGGGTTCATCGCCGCGTCGGGCATGCGCATGCTCATTGAGAAAAAAGTGGATTTCACCAAGTCGAAAAACCTGCTTCTCACAGCGGTCACCATGATTTCCGGTCTTTCCGGCGCGACCATCGCCGTCGGCCCGGTCCAGCTGAAGGGCATGGGCCTTGCTACGGTGGTAGCGATGATCCTTTCCATAGCGTTCCTTCTTTTCCATAAGCTTCATGTGGACAATGAGGAATAATGGGGCGGCAGCGGGCGTTCTAACGTCTGCTGCTTTTATTTTATAAAGAGTTAAACAGCGGACAGGGAGCGCCTCTCTGGAGCGGGGAAAACGCGCTGCCCGGTCATGGTATAATAAAGCTATATTATAAGAAAGTATCTCAGTAAAGAGCTGTCATCCGTCAGCTATCAGC
>CAUBUJ010000186.1 GCA_958439155.1 uncultured Veillonellaceae bacterium | reverse complement strand
CAGAGCGCAGAGCGATGGTACACCGCCTCAAGTAAACAGGCAGCGGAGTCCTTATAAAATCCGCCGCAGGTGGTTCCGCTTCTCTCTTCAGACCGGGAGTTCCTGACTTCAGACTCCGCCGCCCATTTTCTCTGAGGCGGCGGCACCACCCCTCTACGCTTTGCGCTCTGTACTATGCGCCCTCAATCCCATGATGCACGCCGCGCCATCTTCATCGTGTGCCTCTGCTCTTATTCTTTCCCCTTCTTCATCTTCTGGAAAAGGCGGTACTCCTCCGCCACGGGCCTTTTCTTCCCGGTATGGAGAAATTCCTCACACCGGCTGATTTTAATATTGAGATAAGTCATCGCCTCCTCGAGATGGGCGAGGCGTTCCTCCATTTCCTCCTTCTGCTCCCGCAGTACAGCAAGCCGCTCCTCTACCGTGCGGTCTCCCTGCCGGGCGAGCGAGATGTAGCGGATCATTGCGTCGATGGATACTCCCGCCTGACGGAGGACTTTCGCGTAGCAGATCCACTGCAGGTCTTCTTCCGTATAATCCCGGTAGCCATTAGCTTTCCGGTGGACTTTCGGGATGAGGCCGATCCGTTCATAATAACGAAGCGTTTCAATAGACAAGCCGAAAGTCCGGCTCACTTCTGTAATATTCATGACTTCTCCTCACACATTCCGCCCGCGCAGAACGGGCACTCTCTCATTTCTTGATCCTCGCCGGAAACATTAGATCCCGCCGGCCCGGCAGTGCGCCGCCCGCGTTTCCCGGCGCTCTTCCTTTTCCACGACCCCGGCCAAACTCTTTGGGAAAAGAAAAGAAATCACCAGCATCGCCGCGATAAAAGCCGCGCCGACGACCATGGCTTCCCGGAAAGTGACCACCATCGTTTGAGAACCTGCCGTCACCGCCACCATGAAGGACAGTCCTACAGAGCCGCCGATCTGGTGCGCCGCGTTCACCAGCCCTGACGCCGCCCCGGCGGTCCCTTCCGGCGCCTGGAAGATCCCCAGATTGGTCATAGGGCTCATAGCGAAGCCCTGCCCCGCCCCGAGAAGAATCATCGGTCCGAGCACCATGGTCATATAGGTGCTGTCCTCCCCGGTCAAGGTAAGCCAGAGAAACCCAGCGAGAAGCTGCACTGTCCCAAAAAGAAGCACCGCCCGTTCCCCATAGGCAGCTGTCATGCGGGGTACCGCCACCGCCGCCAGGAACGTCGCCGCTGTCATTGGAAGAAAAGCGAAACTCGCGGCGAGAGGATCCCATCCGAGGACGATCTGTATATATTCTGACACGAAAAACCAGTAGCCGAACATGGCGCAGGTGAAGAGCATCCGCGCCGCGTAGGCTTTCACCCGGATGGCACTCTGAAACAGCGCCAGAGGCATCACCGGCACAGCGGCGCGCCGTTCCACACAGAGAAAAAGCGCCAGAAGCGCCGCGCCTGCCGCTGCCCACGGCCAGGGCCGGTCCGCCCCGTTCATGGCATAGACCAGTGAAAAAATACCTGCCGCGGACAGGACGGTTCCTTTGTAGTCAAAAGCCCCGGGCAGGCGGTGCCCCACAGGGAGCGCCGCACCGGCGAGGGCGATCATAAGAAAAGCGATAGGCAGATCCAGATAAAATCCCCACCGCCAGGAATAAAAACTCGCCAGCGCCCCGCCGAGAACAAGGCCGATACAGGACCCCAGGCCGGACACGGAACTGTACCAGGCAATCGCTTTGACCCGTTCCCGCCCTTCAAAATAATCCACCAGCAGCGCCAGAGCCGTCGGCGCGAGCACCGCCGCGGCGATTCCTTCCAGAGCCCGCGCGAAAATCAGCACCCCCGATACAGGCGACCACCCGGCGAGCGCCGCAGCGATTCCAAGAAGAAAGAGCGCCAGATTCAGCACCCGCCGCCGGCCGAAAATATCCCCCAGCCGGCCGCCGAGCAGAATGCACCCTCCAAAAGCGAGAAGGTACGCATTCTGCACCCAGGACATAGCCGTCTGCGACGCAGACAAATCTCCGGCAATCTTCGTAAGCCCTGTAATGATAATGGAATTATTGAGCGCTGTCAGAAAATAACTGAGCAGCGCGATGGCAAGGACAATCTTTTTCTGTCTGTTCATCATAGCCTCCACAGCAATACTTCATTCACTGCGAAGGATTATATAGCCTGTAGTATACTACAGGGCAAGAGGGGGGCACAAAAATTTTCATAAAAAAACAGCCTCTCCACAGAAGCTGTCATAGACTCTCACATAGGAAATGGCGCCCCGGCTCTAATCCGGCCCGGCTGCCCCCTCCCGGCAGGCCGCTTTTTTCTTGTCTCTCTCCACGTCGCCAGGATACACAGAATCTGCGGCCTCCGCCATGACGCCCCGCGCCGGCTCCACAGACACAGCTGCTGTCCCATGAGATGGGGCACCGTGACCGTCCCCGAAAGAAAAGCCCTGCTCGCCCAGATTATTGATGAGGAGGCCGTCAGGATTCGTCTGGAAATGGCCCGCTACCTGCACCGGGCCATCACCGGTCATGCGCACATGAGGCTCCACATAATGGAGCGGCGCCACCGTGTCAGGCAGCCCCTGCGGCGCCGGATGGGGCATCGCAGGCTCACCATGGACAAAAGCCCCCTCCCCGGCAGGCGCTTCATGAAAGACCGCAGGCTCTCCGAAAAATCCTTCCGCCCCGGCAATTTTGAGAAAAGGCAGCACAAAGGCCAGAGCGAAAAGAGGCACACTCCCCATGAGACCAAGAGCAGCCTTTGCAGTATACCCCTTCCCATAGAGCCACACCAGCCCCCGGTGAAACAGCGCTGCCAGAAGCACTGCGACAACCAAAGACCCCATCCAGGGCCGCTCAAAAGGATCACTCCCCATATAAACAATCCAGCCCCACTCCTCCAGAGAAAGCCCAATACCGTACACCAGGACCCCCATCAAAAGCGGCTGCCAGTGCCGGACCAGAAAACGGATCCGCAGCAGGAAAAACACCGCCATGAGAAGAAGCATAAAAGGCGCCAGCACAGGAAAGAAGAATACCAGCAATGAAAGCCCTGCCGTAATGAGAATCATCACCTTCAAAAAAGGCCACGCCGTAACGAGAAAGAAAAGAGCGAACAGGGCGTAATATCCCCAGCCGTATACCAGTCCCATAAATCCAACAAAAAGGACCAGAAACAATCCCATCACCGCCGCCCAATGCAAAGGCGACCGCACCTCTTCCGCGATCCATTCCTGACGAGTCATGCCGCTCCCTCCTTTTGGCTCCATTATAACAGATCACGGGACATGGTCAGCTGTCAGCTATACATAGAATCGGAGCGAAGAAAAATGGAATAAACATCTTACTGCCTGTGCGGCAGGCAGAATCAACCCTTTCTTTATTTTAATGACTTTGCATATCGTGCCATCTATATCAGACGACCATGTCCAGATAAAAATATATTTCATTGTTCACCGCCCTGGGATTGCCTGTCGTCAATGACTGACATCCCCATGAGGCGGAGCGGCATAAAATTTTCTTCCTATATTGCCTACCCCTCCCAATCTTTGTACAATGAAGTTGGAAAAAATCTTTGACCATACAAGTGAGGCTCTATTCACTTTCCCCGCCGCAAGTCTGCGCGGCAGAAAGGAGATTTCCATGGGCATTTTAAAAATCGCCTGCACGCC
>CAUBUJ010000185.1 GCA_958439155.1 uncultured Veillonellaceae bacterium | reverse complement strand
TCAGCTTTCAGGGAAATAGGAAAAGCTTTTTACAAAACGCCGCCGCCATTCTCACTTGAGGCGGCGCACCGCCGCTCTGCGCTCTGCGTTTTGCACTCTGCGCTGTACCTTACCGCACCACCTGGGTGCCTACGCCTTCGGCGGTGAACATTTCAAGAATCAGCGAATGGGGGAGACGGCCGTCGATGATATGGGCTTTCACCACGCCGTCGTCGATGGCGGAGAGGCACGCTTCGATTTTCGGGATCATGCCGCCCTGGATGACGCCGTCATGGATGTATTCTCTCGCCTGCTTGGCGGTGAGCATGGACAGGAAAGAACTCTTGTCGTTGAAGTCTTTGTAAACCCCTTCCACGTCGGTGAGGAGAATGAGCCGTTCCGCCTGGAGGGCGCCGGCCACTTTCGCCGCTACGTAGTCGGCGTTGATGTTGTAATTTTCCCCGTCGACGCCGATGCCGATAGGAGCGATCACCGGCACATAATCGTGTTTGATGAGCGTTTCCAGAATGTCTGTATTGATGGACGCCACCTGTCCCACGTAGCCGATATCCACTTCCTTGGGCATTTCATTTTCATAGACCGTGGCCAGTTTTTTCTTCGCCCGGATGAGGTTCGCGTCCTCCCCGGAGAGGCCCACCGCGCGGACACCGCGGCGGTTCATGCGCTTCACGATCTCCGAATTGATCTTGCCGTCCAGCACCATTTCCGCCACTTCCACCGTTTCCGCGTCGGTCACGCGGAGACCGCTCACGAAATCGGTCTTCTTGCCGAGCTTGGCGAGAAATCCTGTGATTTCCGGGCCGCCGCCGTGGACGATAACCGGATGGATGCCGACGAAGCGCATGAGAGCGATGTCCTGCATCACTTTTTCTTTCAGGTCATCATTCACCATGGCGTTGCCGCCGTACTTGATCACCACGATTTTTCCATGGAAATCTTCAATATAAGGAAGCGCTTCAATGAGTATATCCGCTTTGACTGCATCTGCTACCATTCGTTTTCCTCCATCAGGTATGGTATTCGCCATTGATCTTCACATAATTGTAGGAGAAATCGCAGGTCCATACGGTGGCCTCGGCCTCTCCCAGGCCCATGTCAATGTCAATTACAATATCGTGGGCGCTCATGACTTTCTTCATGGCTTCTCCGTCAAACGGTACAGGCAGGGCTTTCGCGTAGACCGGAATGCCGCCAAATTTGACGGTAGTCTTTTCCGGCACCATGGGCGCTTCCGAGTAGCCCACCGCGGCGATGACGCGGCCCCAGTTCGGGTCTTCCCCGAAGAAGGCAGTCTTGACCAGCGGCGAACGGGCGACACTCATGCCTACCTGCTTGGCGTCAGCGAATGTTTTCGCCCCTTTTACGTTGATGGTAATGAATTTTGTCGCCCCTTCGCCGTCGGAGGCGATTTTCTTGGCAATGCCCTGGGTCATGGCGAGGAGAGTTTCATAGAATGTCTTGTAATCTTCGCCCTTTTCGGTGATCTTCGGATTGCCTGCTTCTCCATTGGCGAGAACCACGCACATATCGTTGGTGCTCATATCCCCGTCGACGGAGATCATGTTGAACGAGTAGGACACCGCTTCGGAAAGCGCTTCCTGGAGGAGACCTGCGTCGATGGCGGCATCGGTGGTGATGAAGCAGAGCATGGTCGCCATATTGGGGCGGATCATGCCGGACCCTTTGGCGATGACGCCGAACCGGACCGGCACGCCGCCGATGGTGACTTCCGCCGAACCTGACTTGGTCACCAGGTCGGTGGTGATGATGGCATGGCTCGCGTTGTCGCTGCCGTCATAGGAAAGTTCCGATACGCATTCATGGATGCCCTTTTCAATTTTCTTCATATCGAGAAGAACGCCGATCACCCCGGTGGAAGCGACCACCACATCGTCCTTCCCGCAGCCTACGAGCTCAGCGGTGAGCTCTGCCATGCGGCGGGCGTCTTTGAGACCGGTCTCACCGGTGCAGGCATTGGCGCAGCCTGAATTGACGATCACCGCCCGGGCGCTGCCGGTAGCGACGATTTCCTTCGACACATGAACCGGCGCCGCGGCGACCGCGTTCTGGGTGAAGGTCCCTGCCACAGCCGCTTCCTTGTCAGATACGATGAGGGCCATATCGAGCTTGCCGCTGTGCTTCATGCCCGCTTTGACGCCGCTTGCTTTAAATCCTTTCGGAAAAGTCACTCCCGCTTTTGCTTCTTCTGCTGTAAACATGCTTTCTTTATTCCCCCTGATTACGGATACATCGGTACATTGTCAAGACCGAGTGTTTCATCAAAACCGCAGGCGATATTGAAATTCTGCACTGCCTGCCCTGCCGCGCCTTTCACCAAGTTGTCAATGGCAGAGAGCACGATCACCCGATGGGTACGTTCATCGATATGCCACCCGAGATCGCAGAAATTGGACCCCCGCACATACTTGGTCTCCGGATAGGCGCCGCGGCCGAGGAGACGGATGAAATGCTCCCTGCCGTAAGCCTTCTCAAAGGCCGCGTCCACCGCTTCTGCCGTGACGCCCTCTTTGAGAGACGCGTAGCACGTAGAAAGGATGCCCCTGGCCATAGGCACCAGATGGGGCGTAAAATTGATCAGCACAGGCTTGCCGGAAATATCGGAGAGAGCCTGCTCGATCTCCGGCGTATGGCGGTGACGGCAGGCATTGTATGCTTTGAAATTGTCGTACAGTTCTGGGAAATGATTGGCAAGCTTCGGGGAACGTCCTGCGCCGGACACGCCGGAAGCGGCATCGCAGATGACCGTATGGAGATCGATGAGCCCTTCTTTCGCCAGCGGCGCCACGGCGAGAATGCTCGCTGTGGTAAAGCAGCCCGCATTCCCAATGATTTTCGCCGTTTTGATATCCTCTCTGTACCATTCTGCCAGACCATACACGCGTTTTGCATCTTTATGCGTATGGGCGACATGGTACCACGCTTCGTACACGCTGGTGTCATGGAAGCGGTAATCCGCGCCGAGATCGATGATCCGCACCGGCAGATCGGCGAGGGCCTTTCCGATTTCCATGGCGTGCCCTGCAGGCATGCCGATGAAGACGAAATCGCTCTCCTCTCCGATGCGTCTCAGGTCGCTCAGACTTTCGAGAGTCATACTATAGCATCCCCGGAGATGCGGGAAGAAATCCTGGATCTTCTCCCCGGTATGGCTCTCTGAGGTGACATGTACCACTTCCGCTTTCGGATGGTTGTACAAAATCCGGAGCAGCTCCGATCCGGTATACCCGGTGGCGCCTAAAATGCTGACCTTCATGGTCACTCCCCCTTGTGCTCAAAAATTCTGACAGGACAGTTCTTTGTCCGCTCGATTTTGTAATTATACGAGCCTTTGCATAAATTTTCAATAAGCAAATCTTGTTTGCCATAAATACGGAAAAAAGAAAAGCGCCTGTCCTCTTCCTGCCATAGGCAGAAGGATGGCATGCCATCCCCACTCGCGGCCATGCAGCATAGCATATACTATTACAGTTTTCAGGGTCCCCGCCCATAAGCAAAACGAAAGAAATATAGATGCCAGACCTGGTCCGCATCATCTGTACTTGGCTTTCTGTGGAGGCCTTCTGCCTCCGGGAAGCTCCGCTTCCCTGCTCCCAGTAAGAGTGTGACTATTGCTGTTTTTCTTAGAAGGCGCC
>CAUBUJ010000184.1 GCA_958439155.1 uncultured Veillonellaceae bacterium | reverse complement strand
GTCATTTTCTTCTTATGGGACATCACAAACAATGGCCAATGATTTGAGGAGTGGAGAGATCTCTCGACTCTGTACTTCATTGCGCAGGGTAATGTTTTATGTCAACTATCCCAGATACGTCCGCTCGAGATGACGTACTACTAACTAACAGCTAATTGCCGACAACCAAAATCGGCAGGCTCATTTTGCTCCGCAATGTGCCTCATCTCGAGCAGTTGCATACATCGGAGTGGGGAAAGCGGATCGAAGAAGTACGGGAAAGAGTCGAGGCCCTTGCGCCCCCCTTTAGGGTGGATCTCTCGTAGATAACGATAATGCGGGTATTCGATTTTGACAAAAGATATCTCCACTCTTTCCCGTACTTTTTTATCATATGACAGGCAATATATCCCGTATACGCCCGGTCGATATGACGAACATTCCGAAGAAAAACGAGCCTGCCTCCGTACTGTCTGCCGATACACCTAATCACCGCACCTGGCACCACGCGCCTGCGTACAAATATAACGACACGGTACAGCTTCGCCGCCCATTCGAAGTCTTGCCGGCCCCGAAGGGGTAATGGCGGTGAGTGGCAGCGGGAATTCTGGCCCTATGCCAGCGCGAAGCGAGTTTCGGGCCAGCCGCTGCCAGGAACCGGAATTAGGCAAAGCGAGATGGGCGGAGGTTTTTTCGCCTGTGCCCTTCAGGGTATTGGGCTCCACCCGTTTCTTTTTTGACTGCAAAAAAGAAATGGGGGAATGACAATAGACTCATATTCGTCACACGGAACAATGGCAAAGCCAGTTCGGCGTATGAGAACTATAAAAATGTCCGCCGAAGGTGATACCGCTTTCCTCTTCCGACTCCAGACTTCCGACTTCAGACTCTGCTCCAATGACGCACCATCCGCCGCTGTTTTAGTCTTCTTCAGAAAAATAATCCGTATCCACCCGTTTGATCAAGTAGGTCTTCTGCGTGGTCACGCCCAGATTATATTCAATCATCAGTTCCGCCAGGTGCCGCCCGTCCACCAGGATAATGTGCTGTGCTTTCGCGAATTCTACGGCCTGCGCCGAAAATTTTGCAGTGGTAATGAAGAGTCCCCTTTCCACCTTTGGTGGTCCCATCATGGCACCGGCAAATTTTTGTATTTCCGGTTTGCCCACGGTCTGGTCCGGCGACCACCGTTTCGCTTGAATGTAAATCAGATTGAACCCAAGCCTGTCTTCATGGATAATGCCGTCTATGCCGCCGTCGCCGCTGTACTGCGTAGCCGTTCCCTCTCCATATCCCATAGCCTGCATGAGTTCAACCACTAGTTTCTCAAAGAAAACCGGGCTTTGGCTCATGATTTCCGCCAACAGATCTTCCGTCAGTTTTTCATTAATAGCCTTGTACATACGGTCCAATGTTTCCTGCGGGGTTTCGCTTCTCTCTTGTTTATCATTTTCTTCTTCAGCGGTATGCTTCCAGAATTCCTGAAACGCCACGCTTCTCTTTGCCAATACCTCATTGGTAATCGGCACCTTCAGAGAGAGGAGCTCCCTCCCCTTTTCTGTGATCTGCACATAGCCCCGCCGGGGAGAAGTGAGCATACCCGCTTTCAACAAATAGGTCTTAGCCCACCCCAGCCGGTTCGCGAAAACGGTCTGCCGGTTACTGGGAAGTCTTTCTGCAAGCTCTGCCTCCGTCAATGCGAGCATCTGCGCCGCATTTTCCCGTACTGCCTTAATAGAATAGGTCTGTCCGTCACGAATTGCCTGAAGAAAAGGCCTGTAAAGTGCATAATAACTCGGAATTTCCATGGAATCACCTCACTGCGCAAATTCCTTTGAAAGCGGTCTCATACATCACCTGGACTGGCACTTTTGCCTGTCTAGATTTCAAAATGCAGTCACGTTCTCCTCCCCAAAAGGAGGAGAACCTTCGATTTTTACGTACTTTTTCATGACATGGCAGTCATACATCCCACGTACCTCCGGCCGATATGATGCACATTGCAAAAAGCGAGGATGGGCCTGCGCATATCCTGGTTTTCAACCCGTCATGCCCGGCGGAGCCCCAATATAAAAAGCCTTTCCGCTTTCCTCTTCAGACTCCAGACTTCCGACTTCAGACCCCGTTCCAATGACGCACCATCCGCCTTTGACCTCAGACCTCAGACCTCAGACCATTGACCCCAGACCTTCAGCCCAGACCTCACTCGGCAAATTCCTTCGAGAGCTTTTCATACATCACGCTGACCGGTGCTTTTTTCCCTGTCCAGATTTCGAAATTGAGGGCGCCTTGTTCGACGAGCATGCCAATGCCTGTGACGATGGCGGCGCCCCGGCGCTTCGCTTCCTGGAGGAAGGCGGAGGTTTCCGGATTGAAGACCACGTCAGCGGCGGTCATATCTGCCGTGATGGACGCATAATCCAGGTCCGGCTTGTCTTCTCCGTGAGGATAGAGGCCGATGGAGGTGGCCTGGATGAGGATATCTGTTCCTTCCGGCACGGCAAGGTGCGCTGTCCAGGGGAGGAAGCGGGCCGAGGCTTTTGTTTTTTCTCCGATGAGGCGGGCCAGTTCTTCCCCGCGTGCGGCAGTGCGGTTCACCACGGTAATCGATGCCGCGCCGGCAAGGGCGCATTCCACGGCGATGGCCCGGGCTGCGCCGCCGGCACCGAGGAGAGTGACCCGCTTCCCGGAAAGGGTATGGCCCGCTTTTTCAAGAGCCCGGACGAATCCTTTGCCGTCCGTATTTTCTCCGATAGATTTCCCCTCTTTCCAGACCACTGTATTCACCGCGCCGATGATCCGCGCCGCTTCGGTAAGCTCATCAATATAGGGAATCACCAGCTGTTTGTGAGGCATGGTGAGATTCACTCCGCGGTAGCCCACAGCGGAGAGGCCCGCAAAGGCGGCGGGGAGCGCTTCCGGGGTGCACCGCATGGTGACATAGCGGAAATTCAGGCCCTCCGCCGCGTAGGCCGCCTCTTCCATGACGCCTGTAGGATTCCCGTCCACCGGGTCTCCCAGGACCCCTGTCAATTCTGCGCGGTAATTTTTCTCCATAATAATTCCTCCTTTTTCCTATCATTGTATCACAAAAAGTCCTTAGAACTTGACAATTAAATGTCTCCATGCTATGATACCCACAATTACAGAGGGCATCTGCCCGGGGAAGGAATTCCTTCCTCCATATTTTCATCAAGAGCGTCGGAGGGACTGGCCCATTGAAGACGCGGCAACCTCTTGAAGGTGCCAAATCCAGCGAGAACTCTCGAAAGATGAAACCGCCATGATTTCCTGCTTTCGGGCAGGATTTTTCTGTCTCGCAAAAAGGCTCCAAAGTCTGATTTCCATCAGAATAGGAGCCAGGATCCGCCGCCGCGGGTCCCGCACATCTTGATGAACGTCCCCAAAGGAGGGTTTACTATGAAACTGAAAAAAGTATTGATCGCGTCCATTGCGGCGCTCGCCATCGCAGGCACCATCGCCGGCTGCGGCAGCAGTGACAAGAAGGCAGCCGCTTCCGCCGCTCCGAAAAATGAAGTGGTCGTAGGCATCAACCCGGGCTATTCCGAAAAGGTGATGGAATTCGTCACGAAGGAAGCGGAAAAACAGGGCCTCAAAGTAACGGTAAAGGAATTCTCCGACTATGTCACCCCGGACCAGGCGCTGGCCGCCAAGGAAATTGATCTGAACTCCAT
>CAUBUJ010000183.1 GCA_958439155.1 uncultured Veillonellaceae bacterium | reverse complement strand
AATACGTCCGGTCGGGATGACGAATATTTCGATGGAAAGCGCAGGGCGCAGAGATCTGTTTCTGTTCCCAAATGTGAGACCTATACCTCCTTTCTATAGAATAAAGAATGAGAAAACTGGATTTGGGCAGGGCGGGTATTGGACATATGGGGTATAATAGGGAGTAATAGAAAAGAAGAAGGCAATGGCGCCTTTGGCGGGTGCGTTGTCCTGCCCGGGATGGGGCTTTTTCATTGGTTTTCAGGACTTGCGGTCAGCAGGTCTTATTTTTTTATGGGATAGGGATTTTTTCCGGCTCAGTCTGGATGGAGTCAATTATTTTTCAGGGGGGATTTCTATGTCCGTGCAATTTTTGCTGAAACGAATTTTGCATCTGGCGCTGGTGTTCTTCGGGGTGTCCGTGGTGACTTTCTGTATATCCCACGTGATCCCCGGCGACCCGGCGCGGATGCTCGTCGGGCCTCACGCCAGTCCGGAGACGCTTGCCGCGGCGCGGGCGTCTCTTGGTCTGGACCAGCCCATTTACACCCAGTACATTCATTACATGACGGGACTCTTTCAGGGAGATATGGGCCTTTCCATCCGGACGCAGATGCCGGTGTCGGGAGAGCTGGCGAAGTATTTCCCGGCGACGCTGGAGCTGACGCTGGCCGCGATGCTCATCGCTGTCTTCTTCGGCATCCTCCTCGGTGTGGCCTCCGCGGTGCACCGGGATACCTGGATTGATCATGTGAGCCGCATCATTTCTCTCGTCGGTGTGTCCATGCCGCTTTTCTGGTCCGGCGTGATTGCGCTCATTCTTTTCTACAGCGTGTTTCCCATTTTCCCGGCGAGCGGCCGGCTTGACGCGTTCCTCGCGGCGCCGCCTCATGTGACGGGGCTTTACATCATTGACGGGCTCCTTGCGGGAAATATGGATGTGGTCCTCTCAGCGATCCATCACCTGCTGCTGCCGGCGGTGTGCCTTGCGTACGTGCAGCTTGCCATCATTGCCCGGCAGGTCCGGTCCAGCATGATCGACGTGCTGGAGCAGGATTATATCCGCACCGCCAAGGCCTGCGGCATTCCCCGTCATATCATTATTTATAAGTATGCATTGAAAAACGCCCTCATCCCGACGGTGACACTGACGGGGCTTACCATCGGCGAGCTTCTCGGCGGCGCGGTGATCACCGAGACCATTTTCGCCTGGCCCGGCATGGGGAAGTACGTGATGGATTCTATTTCCTTCCTGGATTTCCCGGCGATCATGGGATTTACCCTGGTGATTTCCTTCGGGTACGTGCTGATTAATACTGTGGTGGATGTGGTGTACTGTATCCTCAATCCGCAGATCAGAGAGGAGGAACAGTGATGACAGAAGAAAATACGATGCCTGCCCGTCCGTCCCGGCTGAAGGAAATCGGCGAGATCCTCGTGCAGAATAAGCTCACTCTCATCGGGTTCATTCTGGTGGGGCTCATTGTCCTCATCGGGGTGCTGGCGCCGGTTCTTGCGCCGTATGATCCGAATACGATGAATATGCCTGAGCGCCTGGCTGCGCCGAGCGGCTCCCATCTTTTCGGCACCGATGAAATGGGCCGTGATATTTTGACCCGCGTCATGTACGGCGCCCGCATTTCCATTGTGGTGGGCGTGGTGATCGTCGTGGCAGCGGCAGTGATTGGATGTTTCTTTGGGAGTCTTTCCGGCTATGCCGGCGGCAAGATCGATCAGGCGGTGATGGCGGTAACTGATATGATCCTCGCCTTCCCGTCGATGGTATTGGCTCTGGCGCTGACCGCAGCGATGGGGCCGGGCCTTCTCAATACGATGCTGGCGGTCATTATCGTCCGCATTCCTATGTACACCCGCCTCATGCGGGGGCAGGTGCTGGCCCAGAAGGAACAGCAGTATGTCCGGGCGGCCCGCACTTTCGGCGAGAAGCCCCGGTGGATCGTGCTCCGCCATATCGTGCCGAACTGCCTGACGCCTCTCATGGTGCAGATGACCCTCGGCATTGGCGATGCCATCCTCATCGCTTCGTCTATGAGCTTCATCGGTCTCGGGGCGCAGCCGCCGACGCCGGAATGGGGCGCCATGATTTCTACCGCCCGGGTCTACGCCATCGACCAGTGGTGGTACGCGGCGTTCCCTGGACTCTTTATCCTGCTCACGATTATGGGATTCAATCTGATCGGCGACGGCATCCGGGATATTCTGGATCCGCGGTCGAGAAAGTGAGGGCATGATGGAACCAGTATTAACGATCAGTCACCTTTCCCTTGCCCTCCCTGTGAAGAAGGGCATGGTATCCATTCTTCATGATGTGTCCGTTTCGGTGGAAGCGGGGAAAATCCTCGGCCTCGTCGGGGAATCGGGGAGCGGCAAGTCCATGACCGCTTTCACTGTGACCCGTCTCCTTTCCAGCGGCGGCCATGAGAAAATCGGCGGGTCCATCCAGTTCTGCGGGGAAGAGCTCACCACGAAGAGTGAGAAGGAAATGCAGAAGATCCGCGGCGAAGACATTTCCATGATTTTCCAGGAACCGATGACCTGCCTCAATCCGGTCTTCACCATCGGCCGGCAGATGACCGACGTGATCCGGGTGCACCAGAAAGTATCCAAAGCGGAAGCAATGAAGATCGCCCAGGATATGCTCGAGTCTGTCCACATCCGGAACGCCGCGGATGTGCTCCAGTGCTATCCCTATGAACTTTCCGGCGGCATGCGCCAGCGCGTCATGATCGGCATCGCCCTTTCGTGCAAGCCGAAGCTCCTCATCGCCGATGAACCGACTACGGCCCTCGATGTGACGGTGCAGGCGAAGATTCTCTACCTCATCAAGGAAGCGTGCCGGAAACTGGGGACAGCTGTGATTTTTATTTCCCATGACCTGGGCGTGATTTCTGAAATCTGCGATACCATCGCGGTGATGTATTCCGGCCATATCGTGGAGTCGGGCCGGGCGGAGGATGTATTCGCCCATCCGGAACATCCTTATACGAAGGCCCTCATGGCAGCGGTGCCGAGATTTGATATTTCCGCCGCCCGCGGGGACCGGCTCTTCGCCATCCCCGGCATGGTGCCGGACCCGTCAGTCCATATGGACGGATGCCGCTTCGCGCCGCGCTGTCCCTACGCGACGGAGGTATGCCGGAAAGTGATGCCCGAAGACCAGGTCACCGGTGACGGGCATCTCGTGTATTGCCATAACTGGAAGAAGGCGGTGAAAGAATGAGCGCGCTCCTTGAATTGAAAGATGTAAAGAAAACCTTTATTTCAAAAGGATTTTTCGGCCAGACCAAAGTGGTCCACGCGTTGAACGGCATCAGTTTTTCTGTCAATAAAGGGGAGTCCATCGGCATCGTCGGCGAGTCAGGATGCGGCAAGAGCACCCTCGCGAACCAGATCATCCGCCTCGATGAGCCTACGTCTGGGGAAATTCTCCTGGATGGTGCGGATATTACCCACCTGAAAGAAGACCTGCTCCGGCCGATCCGGAAGCGCATCCAGATCGTCTTTCAGGATCCCTATTCTTCCCTCTCGCCGCGCCTCACGGTGGCGCAGATCGTCGGCGAGCCGATGCGCGTCTTAGGCGGGCACAGCGATAAGGAAATCGAAGACCGGGCGAGAGAGCTTCTCCACATGGTGGGCCTTCAGGACAACGCCATGAGCCGCTATCCCCATGAATTTTCCGGCGGCCAGCGCCAGCGCATTTC
>CAUBUJ010000182.1 GCA_958439155.1 uncultured Veillonellaceae bacterium | reverse complement strand
CCTTTGTGGACGCGGATCCATTCGTAGCAGCCGTCGCCGAACTGCAGGCCTCTGTCGTCTGCGTTCATGACTTTGTCCCAGCTGTAGTAGTACTGGTGGTTGTAAAATATGGTTACTTTTTCTTCTGCCATGAAAATTCCCTCCTCTTCCTTACGTGGTATAGTTTATTATTTTTTGCGCAGCGCTTTCACTTGTTCAATGAAAGCAGGCAGGAATGTTTTGAGGTCCGCCGTCACCGCGTAGTCTGCCATGTCCATGATGGGCGCTTTCGGATCGCGGTTCACCGCGATGAGAATGTCTGTCTTCACGCCGCACATATGCTGCATGGCGCCGGAAATGCCGAAGGCGAAGTAGACTTTCGGCGAGACGGATTTCCCGGTCTGGCCGATCTGCTGGGTCCGCGGTTCCCATCCGAGTTCGCACACAGGACGGCTCGCGCCGACGCTGGCGCCGAGAAGGTCAGCCAGCACGTGGAGCTGTTTCCATTCTTCCTCGGAATGGATGCCCCGGCCGCCGGCGACGATCACTTTTGCCGCTTCGATGGGATCGTCTTCTTCAGGAAGAGCGATCACGTCCCGGAGGATGGTGCCCACGTCGGAGGCGGTGATGGTGACCGGCACGTCCACGATGGTGCCTTTCCGGGACGGGTCCTTTTCAGGAAGGGCAAAGGTGCCGGGCCGCACGGTGCCTACCTGCGGGCGGTAGAGCGGGCTCACGATATCGGCCATGATGTTGCCGCCCATGGCGGGACGGGACCAGATGATGAGACCCGTTTTTTCATCCACAGAGAGTTCCGTCACGTCAGCAGTGACGCCGCAGGTCACATACGACGCCAGGCGCGGTGCCAGATCTCTTCCGTAGGCGGTCGCCGGGAAGAGAATGGCGCTGGGCTTCTTTTCTTCTACGAGCGCCCCCAGCACTTTTTCATAGGCTTTGCCGTCATAGTGGGCAAGGAGCGGGCTGTCCGCGGTGTAGACCAGGTCAGCGCCCCAGGCGATGAGGCCTGCCGCGGCGGATTTGACCTGGTGGCCCATGAGGACCGCTGCCACCTTGTCACCGGTGGCAGCCGCCAGTTTCCGCGCTTCCCCGAGGAGCTCTCCTGTCACTTTCGCTGGAGCGTCTCCTTCCATTTCGGCGACGACATATATTCCTTGATACATAGAGAAATCCATGGACTGCCTCCTTAAATGACATGAATCCGGCAGAGGGCTTCCGCGAGCTGGGCTGCCGCTTCTTCCGGCGCTTTGCCTTCAATTCTGAGATTTTCTTTCTTTTCCGGCACGATGGGACGGATCCCTTTCACCTGGGTAGGCGACCCTTTGAGGCCGATCCGCGCCGGGTCTACGTCGAGGTCCGCCGCGGTGAGCTGGTGGATTTCCGTATCGTATTTTTTGAGAATGCCTGCCACGCTGGGATAACGGGGCCGGTTGATCTCTGGAGAGACCGTAATGACCGCTGGGAGTTTCACTTCCAGCACGTCCTGGTTCCTGCCGGCTGCCCGGGCCGCGATGAGAGTGTCCCCTTCTTTCCGGAGGGATACAGCGCCGCTCACATCACTCATGTCCAGCATGGCTGCCACTTCCGGACCGACCTGGGCGGTATTGCTGTCCAGGGATTCATAGCCGCAGAAAATGAGGTCAAAGTCATTCCCAAGCTTCCGGATAGCCGCGGCGAGAGTATAGCTCGTGGCGAGGGTATCAGCGCCGCCGAAAGCGCGGTCTGTCACGAGGCAGACCGTATCCGCGCCCATGGATACCGCTTCGAGAAGCACCGCGCCCGCCTGGGGCGGCCCCATGGTGATGACAGTGACCGTGCCGCCTGCCTCATCTTTCAAGGCCAGCGCCGCTTCGAGGGCGTGCCGGTCGGCAGGGTTCATAATATTGTTGGCACCGCTTCTGTCGAGACGGCCCGTACGGGGGTCGACTTCCATTTTCGACGCGTCCACCACCTGTTTCACACAGACAAGAATCTTCATTGGATCCTCCTTTTCCAATGATAGAGGAGGCATCGCGCTGCGCTCCCTCCACCGTTTTTCATTCCTATTATGTATATTAGTATAACACAAAAACTGTCATCTATGACTCTTGAAATGGGTCTTTTCCTCTGCCTTAGCGCCGCCCGTCCACGGCGCGGTCCCCGAGAAGCCGTTTCAAGGCGCTTTCCGCGTCGGCGGTGAAGTCCACATAGAAGTCCCGGTTCATGGGAATTTCCTGGCGGGAGCTTTCTATATGGAGAAAGACCGGCGTATCCCCGTGGTACCGTTTCAGAATGGACGCGAGGCCATTGCTCACCATATCCGTCTCATGGCGGGGATCCACGTAGAGATGCACTTCCGACACGGGATAGCGCACCACCGCCCCCACCTGGGCGAGAGGGATGATTTCCTCCGCCAGCAGGTGCACTTCCCGCTCATTGGCCTGGATGCGGCCGCGGACGCACACGAGGGCGTCGTTCTGGTTCAGGATGGCCCTGCCCTTTTCCCAGGTAGACGGGAACACCACCGCTTCGAGGGAATCATTGAAATCCTCAATGGTGGCGTACCCCATGGGCATGCCTTTCTTGGTGATCAGGCTCCGCACGCGGGAGACGGTGCCGCCGATGGAGACCATGCGCCCGTCGTAGTGGGCAGGGTCGCTGTTGATTTCATAAATGGGGGTGCACCGCTCCATCGCTTTTTTGTAATCGTCCAGGGGGTGGCCGCTCACGTAGAATCCGAGGAGATTTTTCTCCCAGTGGATTTTTTCCGACGCGGTCATGTCAGGCATGTCCGGATAGACTAAGGCGGAGGGATTGTCGTCCCCGCCGAAGAGGCTCCCCTGTCCGGACTCCCGGTCCGCCCGGGACGAAGCGGCGCCGGCCATGGCTTCCGGCAGGACCGCGATGAGCTGCTGCCGGTTGTAGCCGAAGCCGTCCATGGCGCCGCACCGGATGAGACTTTCAAGGGCGCGGCTGTTCAGGGTTTTCCCGTCGACCCGTTCCAGCAGATCCGTAAGGGACGTGAAGGGGCCGCCCTTGTCTCTGGCGCGGATGATGGACTCCACCGCGTTTTCCCCTACATTCTGGATGCCATTCAGGCCGAAGAGAATGCTTCCCTTCCGGGCGGTGAAGAACGCGGCGCTCCTATTGATGTCCGGCGCGGCGATGGCAACGCCGTGGCGCCGGCTGTCCTCAATGTAGCGGCTCACTTTATTTTTGTCCCCATTGTAGCAGGTCATCATGGCCGCCATGAATTCCGCCCGGTAATGGGCCTTCAGGTACGCTGTCTGCCAGGCGATCCACCCGTAGCAGACGCTGTGGGATTTATTGAAGCCGTACCCGGCGAAATGCACCATCAGGTCGAACACGTAGTCCGCGGTTTCTTTGGCGACGCCCTTCTTGAGAGCGCCTCCTACGAAGAGGTCCCGCTGCTTCTGCAGAATTTCCGGCTCTTTGTGGCCCATGGCGCGGCGGAGCAGGTCCGCCTGGCCCAGACTGAAGCCGCCCATGACGGAGGCGATGCGCATGACCTGTTCCTGGTAAAGAATGACCCCGTAGGTTTCCTTCAGGATCGGCTCCAGCATGGGATGGGGATATTTCACGGGAATGCGGCCGTGTTTCCGGTTGATGAAATCTTCCGCCATGCCGCTCCCAAGAGGCCCCGGCCGGTAGAGCGCCACCATCGGGATGAGGTCTTCGAAGCATTCCGGCGCGAGCTGCACCAGAAGGTTCGTGAAGCCTGCCGACTCGGACTGGAAGACGCCTACCGTATCGCCGGCGCAGAGCATGCGGCACG
>CAUBUJ010000181.1 GCA_958439155.1 uncultured Veillonellaceae bacterium | reverse complement strand
CAGAGCAAAGGTGAGCGAAGTTGGATATTCTCCATGGCATATGGATGATTCTTCAGGTGATTTTGCTGGATTTGTCTCTCGGCGGAGATAATTCTATTGTGATCGGCATGGCTGCCAAAGGTTTGCCGAAGGATAAGCAGGAAAAGGTGATTCTTTTCGGCGCGGCCGGCGCGATCGGCGCGCGGTTTCTCCTGGCGGCGATTATCGTATGGCTTCTCACGGTGCCTTTCCTGAAGACCGCAGGGGGACTCATCCTGATCTGGATTGGTATGAAACTGATCGGACAGGCAGGGGAAGAGGAAGATGTAAATATCAAGGCGAAAAGCTCTTTCTGGGGTGCGGTGGGCACCATCGTTACAGCCGATCTCATTATGAGTCTGGATAATGTCCTCGCCATTGTAGCCGCTACGGACGGACATCTGGGAATGCTCATTCTCGGCATGGCCGTATCGGTGCCGATCATCATCGTAGGCAGCACCATCGTGGTGAAGCTCATGAATCGTTTTCCCCAGATCATCTATATCGGGAGCATCATCATCGGCTGGGCGGCCGGCGGCATGATCGCTACCGACAAGGAAATTGCCCTCGATCCGTCGTATGCGCTGTACCTGAAAGCGGGGATGGCAGTGCTCGTTGCGGTGGGCGGCTGGATCTGGCAGCATATAGGAAAAAAGAAAGCATAGAAATCAGGGGGCCCTGCCGCGGGGCCTTCTTTTTTATTTCCCTTTTCCCTCATTTTGAGAATTTCTCATCGTTTCTGTCATCGTTTTATGATAAAATAAATACATCAATAGAAATCCAGAGAGGGAGACCGGAATGGAAATCCGTTCCATCCCCCTTTTTTGGTATATGGTGCTGTTGAAATTTTCAGGAGGAAAGCATGGACTGGATGGAAGGGGCCTGGATGTTCGCGCAGGTGATTCTGCTGGATCTGGCGCTGGGCGGAGATAATTCGATTGTCATCGGGATGGCGGCGAAAGGGCTCCCCCATGAGATGCAGAAGAGGGTCATCTTTTTTGGTTCCGCCGGGGCCATCGCGGTGCGCTTCATTCTGGCGGCGCTTCTCGTGTGGCTCCTGGCCATTCCGTACCTGAAGACCATCGGCGGGCTCATCCTTCTCTGGATCGGCATGAAGCTCATCGGTCACCAGGGAGAGGAAGAAGAGGTGCATATCGCGTCGAAGAATACTTTCTGGGGCGCGATCCGCACGGTGATCATTGCTGACGCCATTATGAGCCTGGACAATGTGCTTGCCATTGTGGCGGCCACCAATGGAAATCTGCTTCTTCTCATCATCGGCATGCTCATTTCCGTGCCGATCATCATTCTCGGGAGCGCCGTGGTGGTGAAGATCATGGACCGCTTCCCGTGCATCATTTATGTGGGGAGCCTGGTTATCGGCTGGGCCGCCGGCGGCATGATCGCTACCGATACGTACCTCGCGGTGCCCCAGGAATATGCCCTCTATCTGAAAGCAGGGCTCACCATTCTGGTCGCGGCGGGCGGCTGGATCTGGCAGCGCATGGGAAAAAAGACAGCATAATTTATCGGGGCGGGATTTCCCGCGCTGGAGAAGCTCCGGCGGCAGGCGCTTCTCTGCACCTGGCGGCGGGGATTATGGAAACAGGGATTTCATCGATTTGACAAGGAGACACATATGGACATTATTGGAGGCGCATGGGTATTTCTGCAGATTATTCTGCTCGACCTGGCACTGGGCGGGGATAATTCGATCGTCATCGGCATGGCGGCGAAAGGTCTGCCCCATCACCTGCAGAAGAAAGTCATTCTTTTCGGCACGGCCGGCGCGATTCTGGCGCGTTTCATACTGGCGGTGCTTCTGGTATGGCTCCTGGCGATTCCGTACCTGAAAACCATCGGCGGCGTCATCCTGATCTGGATCGGCATGAAGCTCATCGGCCACCAGGGCAAGGAAGAGGACGTTCATGTGGAATCGAAGGGGACGCTCTGGGGCGCCATTCAGACGGTGGTCATTGCCGACGTGATTATGAGTCTGGACAATGTGCTTGCCATCGTGGCGGCTACCGACGGCGATGTATTCATGCTCGTCGTAGGGATGCTCATTTCCGTGCCGATCATCATCGTAGGAAGCACGGTGGTGGTGAAAATCATGGACCGCTATCCCTGGATCATCTATGCCGGGAGTCTGGTCATCGGCTGGGCCGCCGGCGGCATGATTGCGACCGACGCGTATGTGGGCCTCCCTGCAGAATACGGCCTCTATGTGAAGATCGGCATGACCGTCCTCACCGCGGCGGGGGGCTGGCTCTGGCAGCACATGGCAAAGAAAGCATAACCGCTGGTCATCCATCGTACACAGAAAAGGAAGCTCTTTCTAGGGGGCTTCCTTTTTCGCGCGCTGTTCCATGGGCGGCGGGGTATGGTAAAATAGAAAAAATGAACGGAGGAGGGCTTTCTATGAATAAAGACTGGCTGCTGATTGTGGTGGCGGGATATGTGGTGTATAAAATCGGCTGGGTCGATGGATTTTCTCCGGTGAATCTTTTTCTGCTTCTGTGCCTTGTGATCGCTGCGGGCGCGGCGTTTCTCCGGCACAGCGCTTACGGGGCGCGGATGAAAGCGAAACGGGACGCGGAAGTGGCAGCCGCCAGGGAAGCGCAGCGGAAGAAAGAACGGGAAGCGGCCCTCGCGGAAGAGGAGCAGGACAGAAAAGACCGGGAAGAACTGGAACAGGAAGAGAAAAAAGACTGAAGGGTAGCTGTCAGCTTTCAGCCGTCGGCTGTCAGCTAACAGCCAAAAGCTAACAGCTAACAAAAACCAAAAGCTCTCTTCCCATAGGATTTGTTTTTCTTTGAGAGGCTCAGTATGGAACTGAAATGGGTGCGGAAAATCAACGGTCTCGTAGGCCGCCATTTTGCTTTTGATCTATTCATGGACTTCGTCGCCCGTTTCGGGCATTTCGCTTTTATCCTCTATGGCCTGTGGCTCTGGTTTGGCGGGCGGGAAGAGGAAAAGAGGGACCGCCGCGGGGCTGCGCTTCTTGCCCTGGCGGGGGTGCTTCTCTGCTCGGTCATTTCCTTTGGTATCGGACGGTGCTGGAAAAGGGAGCGGCCCTTCGCGAGGGACGGGAAAATCTGGAATTTCACCGGCCACAAACCGAATGCGTCCTTTCCAAGCAACCATACCATGAACAGCTCGGTCATTTCCATGGTGCTCATTGGCATGAAAATGCCGCTCCGCTTCTGCATGGCAGGCATGGCGGCGCTTCTCGCCTTTTCCCGGGTCTTTGCGGGTCTTCATTACCCTTCAGATCTGGCCGGCGGCGCGGGAATCGCTTTTCTCGTATACAAAGGCGTGCTCTGCCGGGCTGTTTCCTTGAAAGCGGCTATGGCAGGCGCGGCGGCAGCCTCCCTGGCGTGCACAACGATCGGGAAAGCGCGCAGGGCTTACCATTTCATAAGGAGCGGCTATGGAGCTTAAAAAAACGGAAGGGAAGGAACGGAAACTTCTCATCGTCTACATCATCCAGATCCTGCGGATTCACTCCGATGAAGTGCATCCCTTGTCCCAGCAGAAAATTCTGGATCTCCTCGAATCGGAATACCGCATGACGGTAGACCGGAAATCAGTGCGGCGCAATCTGCTCCGTCTGCAGAAAGCGGGCCTTCCTGTTTTCTGCCGGGAAGCGGAGCGCTATACCAATGGACGGAAAGAATCGATCAGCCTCGACTGGTACTGGCAGCATGTATTTTCTGAGGCGGACATCCGCACCCTCCAGGACGCGCTCTATTTCTCCCGCCTGCCCCAGCAGAAAGTGCGG
>CAUBUJ010000180.1 GCA_958439155.1 uncultured Veillonellaceae bacterium | reverse complement strand
GATAGAAACTATTAACTAGTTAATAGATGCTGGTAACTAAAAGCTAAAAGCCAAAAGCTAAAAGCCAGAAGCTATCAGCGGGCACTTAGAAGCTGAGGGCTGCAGGCTGTAAGCTGATGACTGCCGTCCAAGGAGGATCTATGCAGTCCGATATGAATGAATTGTTTTATAAAAATGAATACTTGAAAGAATTTGACGCCATGGTGGTAGACTGCCGCCAGATCAAGAAAGGTTTCGTAGTGGTTCTGGACCAGACTGCGTTTTATCCGGAAGGGGGCGGACAGCCCGCGGATCATGGAACCCTCGGGGAAGCGCGGGTCACCGATGTGCAGCGGAAAGACGGGTATATTTACCATTACACCGATAAAATGCTCTCCAAAGGCAGCCGCGTCCACGGCGTCATTGACTGGAAGCGCCGCTTTGACCATATGCAGAATCATTCCGGCGAGCACATTATTTCCGGACTGGTGCACAGCGCTTTCGGTTATGACAATGTAGGCTTCCACATGGGAGAGACTGTGCTCATCGATTTCAACGGCCCCATGACCTGGGAGCAGGCGCTGGATATGGAAAAGAAAGCGAACGAAGTGATCTGGCAGGACAAGGAAACGGTCGTGTCTTATCCGTCGCCGGAAGAATTGGCAAAGCTGGACTACCGCAGCAAGAAAGAACTCACCGGGACAGTGCGGATTGTGGAATTTCCCGGGGCGGACCGGTGCGCCTGCTGCGGCACTCACGTGACCCGTACCGGTGAGATCGGCCTGGTGAAGGTGCTTTCTCTTATGAATCACAGAGGGGGCGTGCGCATGGAGATTCTCTGCGGCCGCCGCGCCATGGACTATGTGGACCAGGTGGCGGAGAACAACGCGGAAATTGGGCGCCAGTTTTCTGTGAAGCCCTTCCAGACCGTGCAGGCTGTAGAAAAAGCGCAGCACGAAATGACTGAAATGAACCGGAAATTGGCCGACGCCGGCCGCCGGTACTTCAAGCTCCGCGCGGAGAGCCTGCCCAGAAAGGGCGTGGTCCTCGCTGTGGAGGAAGATATGACGCCGGGAGAGCTCCGGAAAGGGTGCGATGTGCTTCTCGAGAAAGGCGGCGCCGATGCCTATGTGCTTCTTTCCGCCGCGGGGAAAGAGAGCTGCTTCTACGTGATCGGCAGCGGTTCCGCCGACGTGCGGCCTGCGGGGAAAGCGCTGAACGCCAAGCTCTCCGGCCGGGGCGGCGGCAGCAAGGAAGCGGTGCAGGGGACCTTCCATGTATCTCTTGCGGAAGCGGAGGAAGCGGTGCGGAAAGAAATAGAAAGCGGCGCTCTCGCTTCCCTCCGGTGAGGCCCGTCCGGTACGAACGGATCGACATAGCCCGCGGCGCGGTGCTGGTGAGCATGGTGCTCTACCACGGCATGTGGGATCTGGTGTACCTTGCGGGCTGGCAGGCGCCGTGGTTTTTAGACATGCCGGGGTATGCGTGGCAGCAAAGCATCGCGTGGAGCTTCATTTTGATTTCCGGTTTTTCCGCGTCGATCAGCCGCGGGCACTACGGCCGGTCCTTCCAGCTTTTGGGGTGGAGCGCTGCCATATCGGCGGTGACGTCGCTCTTCTTCGCGGAAGAAGCGGTGTATTTCGGCGTGCTCTTTCTGCTGGGGACCTGCGGTTGCCTTGCTCGGGCGGGGCGAAGCTGGCTCCAGGACCTTCCGCCCGCGCGGAGCGGAGCCGTCTTTTTCCTGTTCTTTCTCCTCTTTCGGGACGTACCTTTCCATACAGTGGGCATCGGCCCATGGCAGACGGCGCTTCCCGCGGAGTGGTATACCTTGTGGGCCGGCGCGGCTCTGGGATTTCCCGCAGATGATTTCCGCTCTCTCGATTATTTCCCACTCCTGCCGTGGGCCTTCCTTTACTTCACTGGCTACATGGCGGGGCGGTCCGTGACAGCGGAGACCATGGCCCGGTATTTCGGAGGCAGGGCGAACGCGATGGCGCGCCTTGGAAAACATTCTCTTCTGGTGTACCTGTTGCACCAGCCGGTTCTGCTCGTCCTTTTCCAGTTGGGAGGAATGCTGTCATGAAGGTGGAAGTGACTTATAAAAACGTGCGCCGCCTCAGCCTCCGGGTGCGGCGGGACCGGACGGTGGCGCTCACGGTGCCTTTCGGCGTGCCGGAAAAAGTGTGGCGCTCTTTCCTCCGGGACAGGGAAGGGTGGATCGAGAAAGCGCTGGCAGGGATGCCGGAAAGGAAGGAGTATTCCTATGAGGATGGAGAAATCCACTGGCTTCTCGGACGGAAAGTGCGCCTTCATGTACGGGAAGGAAATCACAATGGCTGCGTCATCGACGGGGACGACGCGTGGATGACTGTATGCGGCTTTGAGCCGGACCGCAGGCAGATTCTCGCCCGGGCCTGGGGAGAGGAGCTCCGCGCCGTGGTGGAAGAACTTCTGCCGGAATGGGAAGCGCGGATGCATGTGGGAGCGGGGCGGATTACCATCAAGCACCTGGTGAGCCGCTGGGGCAGCTGCAATGTGAGAACCGGCGACATCAGCCTGTCTCTCGATTTATCCGCCAAGCCTGTGGCGTGCATCGAGTCCGTACTGGTCCATGAATTGAATCATCTCATTGAGATCCCTCATTCCCCAAGGTTCCATCGCCTCATGGATCACTGGCTGCCGGACTGGCGGGAAAGAAAAAAGCGCCTCAATTCGTTTCCCCGGGAATTTTAGGCGGCACGGCAATATAGAGCCATCAAAAAAGCCCTGACAGGCTCCTTCTTGTCAGGGCTTTTGTATTATAATGCTTCCGCTTTGAGCGGGCTGGGACGTTCCGCGAAGGACAGCTCGGACCGGCGCTCTTCGAAATAATTCTGTACGTACTCGATGAATTTCCGTACCGGCGTGGACACGGTCATGGCGTTCTTGCAGATCAGGTGGCTCGGCCGGCAGATGGGGGTGCCGTCTTTGTCGGTGATGATCTGGCGGTATACCTGGGGTCCGCACTTGGGGAGAAGGTCCGCCGGGATGATGGAGTGCCCCAGGCCGGCATTGACGATTTCCACGCAGGTGAGGCAGTCATCCACAGCGAGCATGAAATGGGGCGACTCGGTCACATTCTGCCGCCACCACCGGCTGCGGAGCTCGTCCAGAGACGGGTCGGACCGGTAGCGGATCGTCGGCTGGCACGGCAGGGTCTTGAAATCGATTTTCTTCGCCGAAATGAGGTACATCGGCGTATTCACGAGAAGGATATCTTTTTCCGGCCATTCCTGGTTTCCCCGGACGATGGCCACCTGGATATCTTCTTTCTTCACCAATTTTGTCAGTCTGTCGCTGGTGGTGGTGGTGAGGGAAATTTCTATGTCGCTGTACCTGTCCACGAATCCTTTCAGAATCGCCGGCATGTGGGTCTGGGTGAAAGACTGGCTCGCGCCGATGCGGAGCACGCCGGAAATGGTATTCGGCTCATGGGTGACATAGTTTTTCATGTCCTGGTACTGCTGGAGTTCCTTCTCCGCGTATGAGAAGAGCCGGTCCCCCGCGTCTGTGAAGTGCACCCCTTTATTGGTACGGATGAAAAGGGGCACGCCGATTTCTTTTTCCATCTGGTCCAGCCGGTACGTGAGGGAAGGCTGGGTCATGAAAAGGCGCTTGGCTACTTTATTGATGCTCCGCTCTTCCCGGAGATAGATCAAAATTTTCCAATCGGTATTATTCATGGGAACTCCCTATATAAAAATTTTATCTTGTACAGTTCATAGAAGATTTCTATTATTATACCATATTTTCCTCAGAAAGGCAGAGCCGGCGCCTGGGGGAAAGT
>CAUBUJ010000179.1 GCA_958439155.1 uncultured Veillonellaceae bacterium | reverse complement strand
AAAAAAGCGCTTGTCCCAATGGGGCAGGCGTTTTTGCTTGCCTGGGAACAGGCGGCGGGGGCAAAGGTCTGGGGTCTGAGGTCAAAGGCGGATGGTGCGTCATGGGAGTGGGGTCTGAAGTCTGGAGACAGAAGTCTGAAGAGGGAAGGGGAAGGACCTTTTATAAAAATCCGCCGCCCATTTAGCCTGGGGCGGCGTACCACCCCTCTAAACTGGCAGCTCTAAACTCTGGGCTTTCTCAGGCCCATGCGGAAAGCATCCATCCCTCTGCGCCCTGCATTTGCGCTCGGCGCCTCCCTCCCATGACGCGCCATCTCCCCAGCGCCGCCATGGTCAAATCTTTTCCCCAATCAAAAAACCTGCCGCCTTTTGGGTTCACTTCATTTCCGGTGACAGGTTTCTTTCTTATTTCATATCTTTCCACTCGCTCCAGGTACCGTCATAGAGACCTTTGATCTGGTCTTTCGTGATGGTGGTGAGGGGATTCTTTTCGTTGACAATCATGGCCACAGCGTCATGGGCGATGGCCTGTTTTGTGAGGAGCTCCGCTTCGTAGCTCTTGAGCTCTCTCGAAGACATGGCCAGATCGGCCCGGCTCTCGATGGCTGCTGTGAGGCCGCTTGTCGAGTCCGTGGCTGTAACTTCGATGGTCACGTTGGGATTGATCTTCTGATAGGTGTCTGCGAGAGCGCGCACCAGAGGCGCCGCGGAGGTGGAGCCGGCGATGCGCACCGTTCCAGCGGATTTGTCAGAGAGAAACGTAGTGGGATGGCCGAGAGGAATGGCGTATTTCTCTGTGACTGCCTGGCCCGCGCCGTCTACATAGCGGAGGAAATCTTTCGCTGCCGCCGTGGGCTCCGCGTTCCAGCAGAGATAGTAATTCCGTGTGAGCGGATAGGTGTCACTGCGGATGGTATCCATGGAAGGCGCGGTCCCTTCCACAGCGAGGATTTTCACCCCGGCCGCGTCTTTGGCGGCGCTGTAGGACACATAAGCGATGGCGCCGGGGTCGGACTTCGTTTTTTCGATGGCTTTTTCTGTAGAGTCCGCTTCGGAGGATACGCCTTTTTCTGCTGAGCCGGTGAGCGTTTCAAACTGGTCTCTTGTGCCGGAACCTTCTTCCCGGGCTACAGCGTGGACCGCGCCGAGACTGGACAGGTCCGGCAGGGCTTTGGGGGAAGATCCACATCCTGCGAGGAGCAGCACTGCCCCTGCCGCGGCGGCGAGCCCTTTTGCCCAGCGGGGAATCATGATTTCCTCCCAGCAGGCTCGCGTTCTTCCAGATTGTCCGGTTTCCGGAAATTGTCGAAAGATGCGTGGTCCGCTTCTTCCGCGATGCCTGTGCAGTTGTCGCTCATCCGGTCCAGCGCGTAGAGAATGGAAGAATAATCTTTGGTGAGCTCGGTGCTGCAGATTTTGTTCCGTACCCGGCGGAGATGGTCTTTGTAGCATTTCCGCTGGATCTTGTGGAAACGGCCCGATTCGGTTTCGATGCCTTTCTGCGCGGCCGGGTCTTTTTCTTTAATCACTTTCATGGCGTGATCAAAAATGGTCTGGTTGATGGAAAGGCACTGGGAGAGATCTTTCTTTGCCTGGTCAGACAGGGTGAGGCCCCGGTCTTCAGCGGACTGGAGAGCTTTCTCGATTTCCCCGCTCCGGTCGGCGACGCGGTCCATCTGATTCGATACGAGGAGGAGGCTTGCAGTCCGTTCCGCCTGCACTTCGGTAAGGGTGCCGTACGAGAAGAGGCGGGAAATGTAATGGGCGATCCGGTCCTGCAGGCCTTTCGCGCCGGTGTATTCTGTAAGAAATGCTTCTTTGGAAGCGCTGTCATTCTGGGCAATAACGGCGCGGAGCTTGTCCATCACGAGCCTTGTGAGAGAAGACAGATGGTCCAGTTCCTTGGAAATGAGGTACATCGCCGCCGCCGGCTGGCCCAGCATTTTCTCATCGAGATAGTGCGTCTCGAAAGCGCCTTTTTCCTTGTCTTCCCCGCCGCGGATGATCCATTTCACGATCTTCACCATGAGCGGGAGCATGGGCAGCCAGATCAGGGTGCATACCAGATTGAATGTGGTATGGGCATTGGCGATCTGCCGGGAAATGACCTGCAGTTCCGGTCCTTGCGGGGAGACCCACACGACGAACTGGGCAAAGAAAGGAAGAATGCAGAGGAATACAAGACTGCCGGAAATATTGAAAGTGGAATGGGCGATAGCGACGCGCTTCGCGTCTCTCGACTGGCCAATGCACGCAAGGAGCGCCGTAATGGTGGTGCCGATGTTGTCGCCGAGAAGAATGGGGAGCGCCCCGGAAAGGCCGATCACGGAGGTGACGCCGTCAGGGCCTGCCTGGGAAGCGAAATTCTGGAGCACCGCGATGGTGGCCGAGCTGGACTGTACCACGAGGGTCATGCAGAGCCCCACCAGCATGCCCAGCACGGGAATGTGCGCTACCTGGGCCATCATATCCACAAAGAAAGGGCTCGTGGCGAGAGGCTTCATGACCTTGCCCATGATTTCGATCCCTTCAAAGAGGAGGCCGAAATTGAAAATGACCAGGCCGATATTCTGGAGCCGTTCTTTTTTCGCGGCGAAATTCAGCAGGAAGCCGATGAAAATAATAGGATAAATATAGTCGGACAATTTGAACGCCATGAGCTGGGCGGTCATGGTGGTGCCGATATTGGCGCCGAAAATGACGGAAATGCCCTGGGGGAGCGTCATGAGGCCGGCGCTGACGAAGCCGATCACCATGACAGTGGTGGCCGAGCTGGACTGGAGTACAGCGGTGACCAACATCCCGGCGACAGCGCCGAGAACGGGATTTTTCGTGAGCATGCCCAGAATTTTTTTCATCCGATCGCCGGCGATTTTCTGCAGGCCGTCACTCATGCCGTTCATCCCGTACAGGAAGAGTGCCAGCCCTCCGATTAAACCAAAAAAGACTTTCACATTTGGATCCATGTTGTTCTCCTTCTGTCCTTTGCGCGTCGTCGCGTTTCTGAAATTTTTTGGAACTTTATATATTATTTATAGGTTACTGGCTCAATGTGGGGAACCTGTAAGCCTTATGTAAAATTCTCGTCAAATTTCCATACAGATTTTGAAATATACAGGTCATTCCTGCGTCAAAGTGATAGATGGCTCTGGTACCCTCTTATTTGGGAAAATGCTTTTCAGGCGCAGTATTTTGACTTCACCCTATGCAGGGCGCGGGACTTCCACTATAATAGAAATTATGCGCTTGCTCTGTGAAGGGGGCGCCCGATGGGTGCCGTCCTTTTCAAGTGATCTGATAAAGGAGTCATGATGACAGAAAAAAGAGAAGGCCTGGACAAGCTGACGCTCCTTGGGAGCCAGAAGACGAAGTATGCCTTCGATTATGATCCATCCCTGCTGGAGGCAGTGCCAAATTCCCACCCAGACCGGGATTATTTTGTAAAATTCAACTGCCCTGAATTTACGAGCCTCTGCCCGAAGACGGGTCAGCCCGATTTCGCTACCATTTATATTTCTTATATCCCGGACAAACTGATTGTAGAGAGCAAGTCGTTGAAGCTCTATCTTTTCAGCTACCGCAATCACGGCGATTTCCATGAAGACTGTGTGAATCTCATCATGGATGATTTGATCAAGCTCCTCGATCCGCGGTATATCGAAGTATGGGGCCGCTTCCTCCCGCGGGGCGGGCTTTCTATCGATCCGTACTGCAATTACGGCCGGCGCGGCACGGAATGGCGCGATATGGCCCGGTACCGGCTGCTCCGGCACGATATGAATCCGGACACCGTAGACAACCGGTAAGAGGCAGCGGCTGCCGCTATATCCAACATTTGCCTTGCAATATATAGGAGATAT
>CAUBUJ010000178.1 GCA_958439155.1 uncultured Veillonellaceae bacterium | reverse complement strand
GAACAAAAATAGAGTCAAAAACATAAGAATATATGGGGCTTTGAAGAATTTCTAAAAAACGGAAGCAGAAATGGCTCTATGGAAGGGGGGAGTTTCTTTAAGGAGTGTTTCATTTTTACCAACAGGGCTCTCTCCGGCGGCTCTGCGCGGAGGAAACGGGGGGCGGTTTCCTTTGTTTTCCGCGGGGACCGGCCATTTTTCAGGCTGTTTTTTATGGATTTCCTTTTTCAGAAAGACAGGGAAAAATCGAAGCCTTCCCTGTATAATGGCGGGGATTATGGTACAATAAATGAATACAAAGAGGAAGGTAACGATATGAAATCATTTTCTGGCGTAATGAGCCGCATCGGCATTGATCTGGGATCGTCCCAGATCCGCATGTATGCGGGACATCAAATGATCTTGTCTGAAAACAGCGTGGTCCTCATTGACGGGGCGGATCAGTCCGTGGCCGGCTACGGCGTGGGCGCGCTGGTGGATTACCATAGAGCTCCTGAAAAGTACCGTCTCGAATGGCCGGTCCGTCACGGAGTGATCGCAGATTATTATTTAACAAAGGGCATGCTCCAGCATTTTCTGGAAAAGGCGCTCCGCCGCGCCGTGAGCCGCCCTTCTGTGATGATTTCCATTCCCAGCGGCACCAGCTCGGTGGTGCGCCACGCCCTGATTGACGCGGCGCTCCACGCGGGATGCCAGCATGTGTTTCTCATCCATGCTGCGGCGGCAGCGGTTCTGGGAGGCAATTTGTCGCTCTCCCTGCCGGAAGCGGCGCTCTCTCTCGTCGTCGGGGAAGAAGTGTCAGACTGCGGGCTTTTTTCCTGCGGAGGGGTTGTGGCGGATGGTTCTGTTCCTTTCGGCGGACAGGATATTGACGAAGGGATCCGCGCCCATATCCTCGAGAGCAGGCAGATCATGATCGGCGAGGAAGAGGCGGAGGAAATCAAGCGGGAGCTGGGGACGGTCATGCCGCCTTCTGAGGAAAAAAGTCTCAATGTGCGGGGCCGCCGCGCTTCTGACGGGATGGAAGTGATGCTCACCTTGACCCGGGGGGAAATGTACCCGGTGCTGCAGAACCTTCTTCTCCCGGTGGCGCGTCTTTTGAAGCGGGTTGTGCGGAGTGCCCAGCCGGAAATGGCGGCGGATCTTTTGAAAAACGGGATGATTCTTTCCGGCGGGTCAGCCCGCCTGTCGGGGCTGGGCGATTGGATTTCCGCCGAAACGGGAATTCCTGTGACGGTCCCGGCCGAACCGGAGAATGTCGTGGCAGAGGGCTGTTTTTACGCGCTCTGCGAATATAGAAAGCTGCCTGATATTGTAGAAAGCGGCGCCGTGTATTACGGAAAGGAGTAAGCTTTGTTCTTTTTCGGTAGACGTAAAATTGTGCTTGCCATTGGTATTTTTATTTTTATGGGGCTATGCGGATGGTTCTGGCGCCACAGGGAGTCGGTGCCTTTCGTGTCGCAGCCTCTCTCCACGGCGGCGGCGCCTTTTGAGTACGGCGTGTCCCGCGCGGCTTTTACGGTGAAAACGGGCATTGCCATCATCGATGAGGCGCTGTCAGGCTGGCAGGATATGGAAACGCTCCGCCAGGAGAATGGAGCGCTCCGGGCGGAGCAGACCGCGTACAGCGAGATTCTGGCGGAAAATATCCGTCTTAGAAGGCTCGCCGGATTCAAACAGGGCTATACCCAGTTTACCCTGCTTGGGGCCAATGTAATTGCCCGGGACTACGGATCCTGGACGAATACGATGGTGATCGACCGCGGCACGGACAGCGGTCTTACCCGGTACATGCCGGTGATTGTCCCGGAAGGGCTCGTCGGCTTTGTGAGCGACGTGTACCTCAATTCCGCAAGAGTCCAGCTGGTGACCGATCCGAGAACGTCTGTAGGAGCCATTGTGCAGCGCCCGGCGTCCCGTGTGGGATCTCTCGTGAAGGGCAGCGGCAACCGGCCCAATATGCTCACTTTCGGCAATCTCCCAAGAGAAGCGGATGTGATCAAAGGGGATATGCTGGTCACCTCCGGCTACGGCGGGGTCTATCCCCATGGTCTTCTGATCGGCCGGGTGGAGCAGGTGGAAGACGATGTGACAGGAACGCTGAAAGAGGCGGTGGCCCTTCCGGCAGCGGATCTTTCCCGCCTGGAGGAAGTATTCGTCATTACGAGCCATATTGAAAAAACAGCGCCCGCCGATATCAAAAACGCGGCACCTTTGAAGGAACCGCCGATGAATCCCAATGAAAAGCAGGCTGGTGTGCCATGATATCAAGACTGGGCTTCTTTTGCTTTTCCGGCATTCTTTTCCTTCTCCAGGGGTCGGTGCTGCCCATCCTCCTGAACGGGCAGTGGCAGCCGGACTTGTGGCTGGCAGCGGTGATCATTTCTGTACTGGTCTTTAATAAGAGAACCGCTTTTGCCTTTGTCCTGACCGGAGGGATTCTGCAGGATATTGTAACGGCCAATTTCTTCGGCGCCCATATTTTCCCGTACCTGATGATTATGGTTCTCACTATGGGCCTTGTGAGAGACCGGTACAACCGGCAGTGGTTCATTTCCGTCATGGCAGTCATGACGGGCACCGGGGTGTACATCCTCCTCCTCTGGCTCGTGGTGTACGTGAGCGGCGGCACGGTGCGGCCTTTGTATTATTTTTTCTATGATGGAATCCCGCAGGTCATGATGAACGCTGCGGCGGCGGTGGTGCTCCACCCTGTGCTGTGGGGCATGAAACGGGAGTGGGAGCCGAAATGGTAAAAAAGAGAAAGATTCCTGCCATTCTGGACAATGTGATCCGCAACCGGGAAGAAACCCGCTATGGGAAGATGCTCTACGCGGCAGTATTTCTTTTGATGATCCTCGGGGCGCGTCTCTTTTATATGCAGATCGCAGAAGGGGCATATTATAAGGAGCAGGCTGACGGAAACCGCATCCGCAGTGTTCCTGTCCAGGCGGCGCGGGGCGTCATGTATGACCGGAATGGCACCATGCTGGCTGGTTCCCGCCCGGCGTACAATGTGGTCATTCCCGTAGACCAGAAGAAAGAGGGACTCAGCGCGGAAGAAATGAAAGCGCTGGAAGCGCTGCTCCACCTGTCTCCCCAGGATATCCAGAAGAAGATCGAAGATCACAAAGTGGCGTTCGGCTCGGTGCCGCTCGCTCATGATGTGGGACTCGACGTAGTGACCCGCATTGAAGAGCGGAAGGCCGATTTCCCCCATGTGGCGATTGAGAGCCAGCCCCTCCGGGTGTATCCGCTGAAAGATGCAGGCGCCCAGGTCATCGGGTATGTGGGGGAAGCTGGCCCGGATGACCGCGACGCTGACGGTCAGCCCTACCGGTCGGCGGCATTGATCGGCCGGTCCGGTCTGGAATACAAGTACAATTCCTATATGGAAGGGCGCAACGGGTCCAGTCTGGTGGAAGTCGACGCCACTGGCCAGCCGGTACGGTACTTCAAGGGAAGCCCCGCCGTTCCCGGCGCCAATGTGCGGCTCACCCTCGATGCCCGGCTCCAGCAGGCGGCGGAAGATTCCATCAAGGAACAGATCGGCATTCTCGCGAAGGACCATGTGTATCCCACGGGGATTTCTGCTGTTGCTGTCGATCCCAATACGGGGGCGGTCCTCACTATGGTGAGCTGGCCCGGATTCGATCCGAACCAGTTCAGCCGGGGGATTAGCGGCAAGGAATGGAGCGCCATTCTGAACAATCCGAATCATCCCATGGAGAACCGGCCGGTATCGTCCATGTATCCGCCGGGGTCGCTCTTCAAAGTCATCACCAGCGCCGCCGGACTGGAAGCGAAAGTGCTGGATCCGTCGGAAGCGATCTTTGACAGCGGCAAACACTGGCTCATTGACAAGCGCAATGCCCAGGGAGAAGCTTTCGGCTGGATCAATTTCCGCACGGCC
>CAUBUJ010000177.1 GCA_958439155.1 uncultured Veillonellaceae bacterium | reverse complement strand
AGCCTATGGACTTTGAATTCTACCGGAATTTCCTCATCATCGCCCGGACAGGGAATTTGACGGAAGCGGCACGCCGTCTTTCCGTGGCGCAGCCCGCACTGTCGGCGCAGATCAAAACGCTGGAGCAGTACTACGGGACAAAGCTGGTGCGCATGGGACGGGGACGGCGGCGCCTCACCCTGACAGAAGCGGGCCGGGCTTTCGCGGAAAAAGCGGCCCGTCTCTGCGGGATCGAAGACGAGATGCTCCTCGATATGGCCAGTTTTGGCTGCAAGGCGGCAGGAACGCTCCGTCTCGCTGCATCACCGCTCAAGGCGGAGTGGTTCCTTGTGCGGTATGTCGTTCCTTTTTCCAAAGTTTATCCCCATGTGACCTTTCAATTTCACAGCGAAACGGTGCGCCGCCAGATGGCGCATGTGAAGAGCGGCGCTGTCGACCTGGCCTTTGCCAATGCTCCCCTGCCGGCGGAAGAAGGCCTTTCTGTGAGGCGGGCAGCGCGGGAATATTTCTATTTCATCAGCCCGGAAGAGCAGGGGATCGCCGCGGTGGAAGATCTGGCCAGGCGTCCTTTCTGCTGCACCTATGGGTGCTCCGGACTGATCCGCAAAATTTGCAGAGAGAAAGGATTCGTCCCGGAGATTCCCTTCATCGCCAATACGGCGGATATAGCGCTCTCCTATGCTGCGGGGACAGGAAGCGCTGCTGTGCTTGCCATGGAAGAGAAGGAAATGCTCCCGCAGGGGCTCTTCCGGCGCCGCATAGAGGAGAAAGACTTTTATATGGAAGAGACTCTTTTCTGGAATGCCCGGGAGCCGCTTTCCCCGGCAGCGGCGGCCTTTCTCTCCTTCGCTGAGGAACAGGGCCTTTTTCCCGGAGAGGAAGGACATCAAAAAAATTCTTGACAGATCTATGATGTCCCTGTATAATCCCATTCATACAAGTCAATGACACAAGCGATGATCAAGACGGAAACTTGCGCGGAAGCAGCAGAGAGCCGGTGGGTGGTGAAAACCGGCGCGGAAGGCAGGCGGACAATCCCTTGGGAGCTTCTTCGATGAAAGGTAAGTAATCGGAGCCGGCCGTCCCCGTTACGGACAGGGCATTCGGAAATTTCCTGATGCTTTCTGAGTACAACGCAGAGTGGTACCGCGCACGCCGCCTCTGTCCGGGATAACCGGATGGAGGCGTTTTCTTTTGTGACAGGATCCGCCTCAAAAGGCGCGGCTCTCAGAAACCAGTATTTCCCGATGCTTGTGAGTAAAACATAGAGTGGTACCGCGCACGCGCCTCTGTCCCCAAGTGGACAGGGGCTTTTTTGTACCATCCCATAGGTGTCACACTTATACTTTCATCTTTCATACTACAGGAGGAATCATCATGACGAACTGGAAAAAATCTTGGAAAGTACTGGGTGCGGCGCTTCTTGTGACCGCTGCCTGCGCAGGCCTTGCGGGATGCGGCGGAAAGGACAGCGGCGCCGCTCATGAGAAGACGGTGAAGCTGGGCTTCATCAACGGCGTCACCGGCGGGGTCGCCGCGTACGGCTTGTCCGAGCAGAAAGGGGTCGAGCTCGCCGTGGAAGAGCTCAATAAGAAGGGGGACTATCATTTCGATCTGGAAATGGTGGATACGAAGGGATCTGTCCAGCAGGCCGTATCGGCGGCGCAGAAAATGGCTTCTGCCAAAAAGCTCGCCGTCGTGGGGCCGCTCACTTCCGGGGAATACAAAGGAGCCGCGCCGATCCTGAACCAGGCGAAGATCCCCATGGTAGGGTCTGCCACCACTGCGGAAGGTCTCACTGACGGCGGGGAATACCTCTTCCGGAACTGCGTGCCCGAATCGCAGAATATCCCCCAGACCGTGGCAAAGACCCATAAGCTCCTGGGCTACAAAAATGTAGCAGTCCTCTATTCTCACAACAATGAACACCAGGTCTCGGCGTATGAAATCTTTAAAGCCGCCCTCGAAAAAGAAGGGGTAAACATCGTCGCTACGGAAACATTCGCCGACAAGGACAGCGACTTCTCCGCCCAGCTCACGAAGATCCAGACTCACAATCCTGACGCGGTAGTCGTAGCGGGCTACTACCAGGAAGGGGCGCTCATCCTGAAGAAAATGCGGGAACTCGGTATGAACCAGCCGGTCTTGGGCGATAATGGCTTCGTATCTCCGGAGCTCATCAAAATCGCCGGCGCGGCAGCAGACAATGTGTATGTGTCTACCATGTGGTCCGCAGAGCGCGACAGCGACCGCACCAGGGAATTCGTGAAAAATTTCAAAGCAAAGTACGGCGAGGAACCGGACAATTTCGCCGCCTGCGCCTATGATTCGGTCTACCTCGTGGCGGAAGCGGTAAAGAAGGCGGGCACCACTACAGATACGAAGAAGGTCCGTGACGCTCTGGCATCCCTCAAAAATTTTGAAGGTGCCGCAGGCAAGATGACTTTCAATAACAGCGGCGACCCGGAAGTCGAGCTGGTACTGCTCAAAATTGACGGCGGCAAATATACTGCGGTGAAGATGTAATTCGCATTTGTCTCTTGACAGCTCCATAGGTGTATCGTAAACTGGTAAAAATATGAAGCCATGACCAGGAACGGAAGAGGAAATGGACGCAGAGAGCCGGCGGGTGGTGCAAGCCGGCGGATAGGAACTCTTCCCCTCACCTGTGAGCTGCTTTGCTGAATCCACCCGGAGCGGACAGGCAGAGCCGGAGAAGCCCGTTACGCGAAATGAGGGGAATTTTTCCCAAAGTACAGGGTGGTACCGCGCGACAGCGCCCCTGCAGCAATCCGGGCTGCAGGGGCTTTTCTTTTATCGGAAGGATGCTGAGGAGGAACTTATGGCCTATGAATTGAAAAAATCGGTGAAGCGCTGCGAAGAGCTTGTAGCAAGGGACGCGAAGGTGGTGGCGCCGTGCCAGCACCTCTCCTACTATCCCTTCGTCATGGAAAGCGGCAGCGGCGATATTCTGAAAGACGCTGACGGTAATGAGTACATTGACTTTCTAACCAGCGCGTCTTCCCTGAATCTGGGGAGCGTGCCGCAGGTTTTGAAAAAAGCCATTGCTGCCCAGCTGGAAAAATGCACCCAGTATACGGCGGCATACTGCTACAATGAGCCTATGATCGAATACGCGGAGCGTCTTACCTCAGTCTATCCCGGCGGAGTGAAGGCGAAGATCGTCTTCGGCAACTGCGGTTCCGACAGCAATGACGCAGCGGTGAAATTTGCCCGCGCCTATACAGGCCGGCCGAAGATCATTACCTTCATCAATGGGTACCACGGCAATACCTACGGCTCATCCACGCTCACCACCTGCACCACCCGCATGCGGGCGAAGATGGGACCTTTCCTTCCGGAAGTGTACCATTTTCCCTTCTACGGCGAGGACCTGCCTGACGAAGTGGTGGAAAAGGAATGCGTGAAAGACATGGAGACCGCTTTTTCCCATTACCTGCCGCCGGAAGAAGTGGCAGCGGTCATTATCGAGCCCATCCAGGGCGACGCAGGGATCCTTCCGGCGCATCCCATTTTCATGAAGAAACTCTATGACCTGTGCAAAAAGCATGGCATTCTCTTCTTCTCGGAAGAAGTGCAGCAGGGCTTCTGGCGGGCCGGCCATTTCTTCGGCATTGAAAATTACCCGGGCATCATCCCTGACGGCATTCTCATGGGCAAGTCCATCGGCGCCGGCCTCACTCTCGGTGCCTTCATGGCACGGGCGGAAATCATGGACGTCCTTCCTGCGCCGGCCCATCTTTTCACCCTTGGTGGCAACGCCATCGCCTGCGCCGCGGGGAACGCTGCCTTCGATTATTACAAAACCGAAGAATTCCAGTCCCTTTACCGGAGAAACTGCGAAGCGATCCGGGAAGAAATGAAAGCGCTCCGGGAGAAACATCCTGATACGGTCGGGG
>CAUBUJ010000176.1 GCA_958439155.1 uncultured Veillonellaceae bacterium | reverse complement strand
CGCTTCCCTGCTCCCAGTAAGAGTGTGACTATTGCTGTTTTTCTTAGAAGGCGCCCGGCGCCTCCTGAATCGGCCGCAAGTGCTTGAAGAGTCCAGCGCTTGCGCGTATTCATTATGCAGTTATCAGTCAAACGTATTGTATCATACTTCCCCTTCCTTGCAAGGGGATTTTTCAATCTTTACAAAATTTAAATGCGCCGGTTACCCTGCGGAGAGGGCCACATTTTCCGCGATCTCCCCGACGGCTTCATCCACAGACGGATGGGGCCGGACGATGGAGGCGAAGGTTTCCGCGGTCATGCCGCCGGCGATGGCCAGGGTCGCTTCACTGATGAGACTTCCTGCGCCGTCGCAGTGGAAAGCGGCGCCCAGGAGTTTTCCATCCCTGCCGGTGATGATTTTAATAAATCCCCCTTCTCCGCCGATGATGCTCCGCGGGCGGCTGCCCAGCTGGAGACGGGTCGATTTCACAGGGATGCCTTTCTTTCTCGCCTCTTCCGGCATGAGGCCTACCGCTGCCATTTCCGGCTTGGTATAGACCACCTGTGGAATCAAGTCCATCCGGATGCTGCAGGGCTTTCCTGCGATGGCGGCAGCAGCGATTTTCCCCTGTGCTTCCGCTGCATGGGCCATCTGGAGCCGTCCCGATGTAATGTCGCCGATGGCGTAAATGTGGGGCACTGTGGTACGGCATTTCTCATCAATCGTGACAAGGCCGCCCTCTTCGCCTACAGGCACATCGGAAAGTCCTTCCATGCGGGACCGGCGCCCTGCGGCGACCAGGACCGCTTCCGCAGTGAGTGTCTTTTCCCCGCCGTCTTCGCCATCATCGCACACCACAGCCAGGCCCTCTCCGCACCGTTCGATCTGGGTGACTGCGGTCTTCGTATGGAGCGCAATGCCTTTCTTCCGGAAATCCGCCGCCAGGTGACGGCCCATATCTGTGTCCATATCCGGCAGGAGCCGCGCTTTTTCTTCTACCACTGTCACTTTCGCCCCGAGGGCCTGGTAAATTTCCGCAAATTCCGCCCCCATGCCGGAGCCGCCTATGACGATGAGGCTCTTCACATCAGGCAGATCGGAAAGAATGGTATCTGTGGTGTACACGCCGGCAGCGCGGCTCCCTGGAATGTAGGGCATGAGCGGGGAAGAACCAGCAGCGATGACGATGTCCTTTGCCTCGAGGAAGGTATCTCCCGCCGCGCCGGACACGTGGACCTTTCCTTCCTCCACGATGCGGCCGGCGCCGTAGTACACATCCACCTGATTCTGCTTCAGCAGCTTCTGCATCTGTCCCCGGAGCTGGATGGTCACTTCCGCGCACCGCGCCCGGAGCGCCTCAAAATCAGGGGCCACACCCCTGGCCGCTACACCGTAGCGTTTCCCCTTCTTCAGGAGCGACAAAAGACCAGCCGCGAAAAGAAGGGTCTTCGCCGGAATGCATCCCCGGTTCACGCAGGTCCCGCCAATGAGCTCCTTCTCTACCACAGCCGCTGTGAGACCATACTGGGCGCACCGCACTGCGCAGGCACACCCTGCAGACCCTCCGCCGATAATGACTACATCATACTTCATTTCCATCCCCCCTGCCCTTGCGGGCTCTTCCCCAATAGCGCTCCGACCATTCCCCCGGGCTATTTCTTCCATACAAAAAGACACGCTGTACAATGACAACGTGCCCTCTGCTCATTACCTTCAAAGAAAGCGCCGCTTTCCTTTTCCTGTAATTTCCCTTCACGGCGGATCGCTCCAGCCGTTCCTCTGCATCATCGATTGCATAGACCTTGCCCCGCTTTGGGCCCAAGGGAACCGCCGGAGTCGAGAAAAGTACCTGCATGAGTTTTTCTTCTCTCAATCCATTGTTTCTATATCAAATTTATATATTGAATCATATCACAGTCAGAGAGACTCCGCAACAGTCATAGAAAACAGGAATATCCGCGCCTCATCCGCGCATATAGCGCAAGCCCTGGGAGGACGCTATTCTTTCAGCTCTTTTCCCACATGGGGCTTGATGAAGTGGGAAAAGGCGTACTCCCAGAGTGTGTCCGATCCCTCTGCCGTATGGGCGTTGCGTCCCAGCACCTGGGCCAGATGGACGCCGTGCTCCGCCCAGGCCCGTCCGCCGGAGGCGTCATTGAGCATCATCGGCTGGATATTGTCCATCGCATGGGCAAAACGGGCCTCCGCGGTCTTCCCTTCCTCAAACTCCTCCCATAAGGCGCGGAATGCCTTCCCCTGGTCTTCCGGGAGCATCCCGAAAAGCCGGCAGGCGCAGCGCGCTTCTTTCTCATGCTGCGCCTCATGGGACACGCCGGCATAGGCATAGGTATCCCCTGCGTCGATCTCCACCAGGTCATGAATGAGAAGCATGGTCATGGTCTTCAGCACATCAATGGGCGCCCTGGCGTATTCCGCGAGAAGCACCGTCATCACCGCCATGTGCCAGGCATGCTCCGCATCGGTCTCCTTCCGGGCGCCGCCATTGACATAGGTCTGTCTCACGATGGCTTTTTCCTTGTCAATTTCCCGGATGAAATCAAACTGCCGGTCCAGCCGCTTTGTATCCATATTCCCTCCAAAAGAAAAGGATGGTTTCCCATCCCCTGCTGCTGTCATTCCTTATCTCGCTTCCGGTCCTTTTCTCTGGAAATACGCCCGGAGAATATCTGACGCCATGGTCATCAGGATATCTGTATTGGCCATGTACCGCCGCAGTTTCAGCACCCCGGCGGCCTCGATGGTGCAGATTTCCGCTTCATGCCCCATGCAGAACGCGTTGGTAGACCACCGGAAAGTTCTGTTTTTCCCATCAAGGAAAATATAGGCCTTCATATTCGGCTCAAACACCACTTCAGACTGACAGAGCTCCGCCAGCGTCTTGGCGAGCTCCATGGTTTTCCATTCCTGCCCGTCCCGGCTGGAGTGGCTTTTCTCAATGTACACGCAGATCAGGTACACTGCGAGGGCAAAAATGCCGATAGCCAGAAGATAGCCAGAATCGATCATCTCGTTATTCCTCTCTCTCTATACATACCACCTGCCGCCCGGCGATTCTCCGCCTGGTCCAGGTCATTTCCTTATAGTATTGTAACAAAAGAAAATGGATCCGCATAGAAGAAATTCAAAGTATTTTCCTTGTTTTAATGATCCTCATAGGGACGCACCCGGAGCGTGAGGCCCCGGTCTTCACAGATTTTCCGGCATTTTTCGATTTCTTCCTCGCTCTCCACATGATCCACCACGGTGAGCACCACATGGGGCACATAGGCCCTGCAGTGCTGCGCAAAGGTGAGCATCGCCTCATAGGAACCGATGCCGAAGCGGCTCCTTGTGAGCGCGAGATACCGCGCCGCGTTGGACGCATTGAGACTGATCGACACTGTATCGAGGAGCCCCGCGAAATCCTTCGATGTGTCCCTCCCATGGGTCAGGTCAGAAAGGCCATTCGTATTCACCCGGGTCGCCATGCCGGGGTGGGTCTTCTTCACATACCGCAGGAGCTCTACCAGGTCAGACAGACGCATAGTGGGCTCGCCGAATCCGCAGAAGACCACCTCCTTCACCGGTCCCCACGGAGCGGCGTCCAGCGCCTTCTTGAACGTCTCCACAGTCGGTTCCTTCCCATGGTACCAGAGCGTCTCCTCCTCGCCCATATGCTTCATGCCGCGGAGGCAGAAGGTGCAGCTGCAGTTGCACTGATTCGTCATATTCACATAGAGATTCAGCTTCTCGCCGGGATGGCGGGCCATATATTCTTCCACAGGCATGTACTTCCCATGGTCTGCGGCGTATACAATCATTGCCATAATGGTACTCCTTTGTAAGGAAAATGAATAACGGGGAAACGGTACCGCCTCATAAGAACGGGGCGCAGAGCGCAAAGCGCAAAGATCTGGTGCGCCGCCTCTGGTAAAATGGGCGGCGGAATATG
>CAUBUJ010000175.1 GCA_958439155.1 uncultured Veillonellaceae bacterium | reverse complement strand
TGCCATGCGCGGTAAATCTGCGCTTCTGCTTCTTCTCCCTTGTACACACGGGGATTAATGCCTCCGTTTGCCGTTGGTTCCTTCCCTGCACGGATATTTTTTGCACCCTGTACGAGTGCCTTGTCAGCCGCCTTCTTCATGGCGGCTTTTTCCCTTGCAGAAAGGAACTGCTTGGCGATGTGGTAGGCTTCGTGGAAGATGACGCCGGGGTCGCTGTTTCGGGAAATGGTCATGGTCAAAGTTTCAAGGCCTTCCGGGGTTGTACGGGACTGTACTTTCCCTTTCGGCCCTTCGTCATCTCTAATCTGGCGGCCATACGCTTTGGACGCCTCGGCCTTTTCCTCTTCCGTCATGAGAATATTGTCCGCGTAGTTCGTTGACTAAAGCGCCGCTTTGTCATAGGCTTTTTTGAACACGTCCCGCAGTTCGTTTGTGTTCTTTGTATATGTTTTTCCGCCTGCAACAGCTTTCATCCCGTCTCTTGTTTTCTGCGCCGGCTGATCCTATCCAGAACCGTTTTATTTCCAGCAGCTTCATTCACTGCCTCCCTGCTGCATGCCCTGAATAATATAAAAGCGCCGTCCCATAAGGAAACGACGCTTTGATTTTATTCAGGGCCTTCTTCAATCCGCCCCGGCGGCGCCCCTCTCCTGCGGCGCTGTTTTTCTTCCCAGAAGAGCAGGCATGGCGATGGCCGCGATGATCATGGCGATGCCTCCTGCCTGGACTGCATTGAAGACGGTGCCGAACAGAAGGTAAGACATCACCACCGACGCGACCGGCTCGATGGTGGTGGTAATGCTCGCCTGGTCAGCGGACATGCGGGAAAGACCCGCATTGTAGCAGATGAAGGCCACCGCTGTGCCAAGAATGACGATGACGAAAAGATCGATCAGGAGATCGGCGTGGAAAAATTCAAGGAAATTCAGATCCGGCACGAGCATCCACGATGGAATGGCGCCGAAAAGCATGCCCCAGGCAAGCAGGAAGGAATTGTCAATGGAACCGGCGAGATGCTTGGGAAAAACCGACGCCGTTGCGTAGGTAAAGGCCGAAAAGACCGCCCAGGCGAGACAGTCCGCTGGCACAGAGAGCGCGTCCAGCCGCCCGCCGGTGACGAGAAGAAACGTGCCCAGCACCGCCAAAGCGACTGCCAGGGCCGGCCCTCTGCCGGGCAGTTTTCTCTGGGAAAAGGAGACCCAGCAGATCACGATCGCCGGGCAGGTGTACTGGATCACTGTGACCACCGCGGCGTTTCCCAGCCGGATTGCCTCAAAATAGGAGTAATGCATGGCCATGAGCGCTACCACGCCGTAGAAAAGGAACTGCCCCCACAGCCTGGGACGGGCTTTCATGACCTGCCAGTTCCGCCGCCACTGCCCTTTAGCGCAGGTCACGATGGTCATGATGACGCAGGTGGCAAGCATGCGGAATACGGTGAGGTCCATGGCGGAGAGCGGGCTGTGCTGGAAAAAATGCTGCGCCGCCACGCCGCTGCCCGCCCAGCAGACCCCGGCAGTCATACAGAGAAAAAGAGCAAGTCCATTCATGAGGCACCTCTATGGATACGATATAAGGATTCATTAATATCTTATCCTATCTCCGAAAAAGACGCCACTCCGCTTCCCCTGGGATGCCCGTTTATTTCCATAGGAAAAAAGAAGGGTTCCTATAAAAGCAGAAGCATTTTCTTCCGTTTTTGGTTTGAAAATACGCCATAAAACCGATACTTTCATCGATAAAATAGATTCCTTTAAATCTTTGCTTGAATAAAGTTTCCCCGTGGTATATACTACATGCATTGCAGCCATAGACAAAGTGTAGAGTAAAAGGGGGTTTTTTGGTTGTTTCAAATGATTAAGAAAACGCTTAGCCAGGTCGCCCTGATTAAGCAGATCGCGGTGGGGCTTGTCATCGGTATCCTCATCGCCGTATTCGCTCCGGCACTTATTCCGGTGGTTTCCATTTTCGGCGATCTCTTCGTAAAGGCGCTGAAAGGCGTGGCGCCGATTCTGGTATTCTTCCTCGTCATGAACGCCATGGCGCAGAAAAAAGAAGATACAGAAGCCAATATGAAGCCGATTATTGTTCTCTATGTGATCGGTACCTTCTGCGCTTCCATCGTAGGCGTCGTCCTTTCCTTCCTCTTCCCGACCACGCTTCACCTGCAGGTCGCTGCCGGGACGAAGCTCAATCCGCCCAGCGGCATCGTGGAAGTCCTGCACAATCTGATTCTTTCCATTGTGGATAACCCGGTCAATGCCCTGCTGAACGCGAATTACATCGGCATCCTCGCTTGGGCTCTCATCCTGGGCATCGCCTTCCGCGCAGCCGGCGGCGACGCAACCAAGTCCGTCCTCGGCGATATCGCCAAGACCGTCACCAAAGTGGTCACCTGGATCATTCATTTCGCGCCCCTCGGCATCATGGGCCTGGTCGCACAGTCTGTCGGCGCCAGCGGCCTCTCTGCTCTTCTCGGCTACGTACAGCTTCTGGCGGTTCTCGTGACCTCCTATTTCTTCGTGGCTCTCGTCATGAATCCGCTGATTGTATTCTTCAATGTACGAAAGAATCCGTACCCGCTCGTATGGGCGACCATCCGTGAATCCGGCGTGTACGCTTTCTTCACCAGAAGCTCTGCCGCCAACATTCCGGTCAATCTGTCCCTGTGCAAGCGTCTCGGCCTGAACCCGGATACGTACACCATTTCCATCCCGCTCGGCGCGACCATCAATATGGCCGGCGCGTCCATTACCATTTCCGTTCTCGCTCTGGCAGCGGCTCATACCCTCGGCATTTATGTGGATCTCCCCACCGCGCTGCTTCTGTGCATCGTCTCCACGGTAGGCGCCTGCGGTGCTTCCGGCGTGGCCGGCGGCTCCCTCCTGCTGATTCCGGTAGCATGCGCTTCCTTCGGCATCAGCAATGATATCGCCATGCAGGTGGTCGGCGTAGGCTTCATCATCAGCGTCATCGAAGATGCCTGCGAAACCGCGCTGAACAGCTCCAGCGACGTCCTCTTCACGGCGACGGCAGAATTCGCCCAGCGCGCCAAGGACGGCACGCTCCGCGGAGAAGACATGTCTCCCCGTCACGACTGAGAGAAAATGGAAAAGTTCCTGGATATTCCGGGAACTTTTTTTATGGCTTTCTTTCCATAAGAATGCAAAAAGAGTATGATGAAATTATATGTGACCTTCCCGGCAGGACCTTTGCAGACTGCCGTTTTTCTTTAGAAAGGAAATGCTATGAACCGTTCCTCCCTTTCCCTCACCCTGGCAGTCATTCTCCTCGTGGTGATGGACTTCAAGCTCACCGGCCGCTACATTCATTACATCTTAGGGCTCGTCCTTTTCTGCCTCATGGCGGCCCACCTCCATGCGAACCGCGCCTATATGCGAGGCCTTCCCAAAGGACGGTGGCCCCTCACCCGTGCGGCGGCGCTTCTGGTGAATATTCTCCTTTTTCTCTCCTGCGCCATGACTGTGGTTAGCGGACTCTTCATCCTGCCGCCGTGGCTCTCTCCGCTGCCGCGCGCCCCTATTATGCACCAGGTTCATTTCGCCTCGGCGTATTCCATGCTGATCCTTTCAGGCATCCATCTGGGCTTCCACTGGGACAGCCTGTGGCCGCGGATGAAAGAATCGATGCACTTCAGGAAAGACCGGGAGCACGTATTTTTCCGGGGACTTCTGGTTTTCATGATCTTCCTCGGCGGCGTTTTCGCTTCCTTCCAATATGACGTAGGAAGCCGTCTTCTCCTCACGCGCATGCCCGGCATACTGAAGACCCACGAAGCCATGCCTTTCCTGTTCGCCCATATGGCAATGTTCGGCATGTACACCATCATCGGCCGGGCCATCCTGCGCAGGCTCCGGCGGATAGGGTCACGCCCATAGGAACTGGCTCTTTGCCTCATTTGTCTGAGGTCTGAATGTGCGTCATTGCCGCGGAGACAGAAGTCTG
>CAUBUJ010000174.1 GCA_958439155.1 uncultured Veillonellaceae bacterium | reverse complement strand
CGCCCATTTTATTCAAGGCGGCACCACCCCTCTAAACTCATAGCTCTCAACTCTAAACTTTCCCATGCCCATGACGCACGATCCATCCGCTGCGATGGCTGCCGTCCAATCCCTGCCGTTTCCCTACATTTCACAGGCCGACTATGATAAAATATGATTGTTATATAGGGGATGGCGTCTTCGCTGTCCCGGCAGAGCGAAAAAGAGGGAGGAGTGTTTCCGGTGCAGGCAATCAAGCGCGTATATGTACGGAAAAAAGATGGATTCAGACAGGAAGAAGAGCGGCTCACGAAGGAGCTTGGCGAATTTCTTGGGAGCCGGATCAAAGGGGCGGCGATTTATCATCGCTACGATGTAGAGGGCATTTCTCCGGAAGATTATGAGAAGGCGAAGGTGACGGTCTTCTCGGAACCGCCGGTGGACGCGGTGACAGAGACGCTGCCGGAAGGCGATATGGTGCTGGGCGTGGAATTTCTCCCCGGCCAGTATGACCAGCGCGCGGATTCGGCAGAGCAGTGCCTGGCGATCCTCACCGGAAAGGACGGCATCCATGTGCGGTGCGCCCTGGTGTATGTATTCTCCGGCGCGTTTGAAGACGGCGACCGGGCGAAGATTCTGAAGTACCTGGTGAACCCGGTGGAATCCCGGGAGGCGTCGCTTGCGCCGGTGGATACGCTCCAGATGGCATTCGAGGAACCGAAGGCGGTAGCGGTGCTCACCGGCTTCCGCGGCCTTGATGAGGCAGGGCTCCGCGCCATGATGGCGGACCTGGGCCTGGCGATGAGCTATGATGATCTCGCCTTTATCCAGACCTATTACAAGGATGAGGAAAAGCGGGACCCCACCATTACGGAAATTAAAGTATTCGACACCTACTGGTCCGACCACTGCCGCCATACCACCTTCGGCACGGCGCTCACCGATGTGTCTGTGGAAGACGGGAAATATACCGCCCCGGTGAAGGCAGCGCTCGCGGACTACCGGGCGGTGCGGGAAACGCTCTACGGCGCGGACACGAAGCGGCCGGTGACGCTCATGGATATGGCGACAGCCGCGGTGAAGGCGCTCCGGAAAGAGGGCAAGCTCACCGAGATGGATGAGTCTGATGAAATCAACGCATGCACCATCAAGGTGAAGGTGGATACGGAAGAGGGCGAAGAGGACTGGCTTCTTCTCTTCAAGAATGAAACCCACAACCATCCTACGGAAATTGAGCCGTTCGGCGGCGCTGCCACCTGCCTTGGGGGCTGCATCCGGGATCCTCTCTCGGGACGGGCCTATGTGTACCAGGCGATGCGCGTCACCGGCGCCGGCGATCCCCGTACGCCCCTTTCGGAGACGCTTCCCGGGAAGCTCCCCCAGCGGACGATCACCGTGACTGCCGCGAAAGGGTACAGTTCCTACGGGAACCAGATCGGCCTTGCCACGGGGGAAGTAACGGAATACTACCATCCGGGATACGTGGCGAAGCGCATGGAAATCGGCGCGGTGGTGGCAGCAGCTCCTGCGGAGAATGTAGTGCGCCTTGCGCCGGAGCCGGGAGACGTGGTCATTATGGTGGGGGGCCGCACCGGCCGCGACGGCATGGGCGGCGCTACCGGTTCCTCGAAGGAACTGAATACAGAATCCATTGAAACCTGCGGCGCGGAAGTGCAGAAGGGCAATCCTCTTACGGAACGGAAGATCCAGTGCCTGTTCCGCCGGGGCGAAGTGACCCGCCTCATCAAGCGGTGCAACGATTTTGGTGCCGGCGGCGTGTCTGTGGCGGTAGGCGAACTCACGGACGGCGTGGATATTTGTCTCGACAAGCTGCCGAAGAAATATGAAGGCCTCGACGGGACAGAACTGGCCATTTCCGAGTCGCAGGAACGGATGGCTGTGGTGGTCCGCGCGGCGGACGCGGAGAAATTCATCGCTTACGCCGCAGAGGAAAATCTGGAAGCGACCATCGTGGCAGACGTCACCGACAAGGGACGGCTTACCATGCGCTGGCGGGGCGATACCATCGTTGACATCAGCCGGGCCTTCCTCAATACGAATGGCGTGACACAGAAGAAAGAAGCGGACATCGCCGCGCCGGAAGAGACCGATCCTTTCGCGGCGCCGTCCCTTTCTTCCGTGAAAGAAGCGTGGCTCTCCGCCATGGGCGAGCTCAATAACTGCTCCGAGCAGGGTCTGGGCGAGCGCTTCGACGGTACCATCGGCGCCGGTACGGTGCTCATGCCTTTCGGCGGCCACGACCAGAAGACCCCTTCTGACGGCATGGTTGCCAAGCTTCCTCTCCGGAAAGGGGAAACGGACACGGCCAGCTTTATGACCCACGGGTTCGATCCGTACCTTTCCGCGTGGAGCCCCTTCCACGGCGCGGCGTACGCGGTGCTTCTTTCCTGCGCCCGTATGGCGGCCCTCGGCGCGGACTGGCGCAAGACCTACCTGACGCTGCAGGAATATTTCGAAAAACTCACCGATAAAAAGAGCTGGGGCAAGCCTGCGGCAGCACTCCTCGGGGCGTATACCATGCAGCGCCGTCTCGGCCTGGGCGCCATCGGCGGAAAAGACTCCATGAGCGGCACCTTCAATACCATTCATGTGCCTCCGACCCTCGTGTCTTTCGCGGTCGCTCCGGGCAAAGCGTCGGAAGCGGTGAGCCAGGACTGGAAGCATGACGGCCATGTACTGGTTCTCTTCGACGTGCCCCATGACGAAGCAGGCATGCCTGACCTGTCCGCTTTCAAGACCCATGGCGATTTCCTTTACAGTGAAGTGAAGAAAGGCCACATTTCCTCCATGAAAGCGGTGGGCCACGGCGGTATCGCGGTGACTGCGGCAAAGATGGCTTTCGGCAGCGGCATCGGCGCGATTTTCAATACAGTGCTCCCGAAGGAAGAATATTTCCGGCCCCGGTACGGCGCGATCCTTGTGGAGACCACGTCCAAGTACGGCACGGAATACGCGAAGCGCGCCCATGTGTCCATGATCGCCACCCTCGGCGGGAGCGACATGCGCCTTGCTGGTGAGACGGTCCCTGTGGCAGACCTCCTGGCTGCGTCGGAAAAGACGCTGGACCCGATTTTCCCGCTCCGCGCGGAAAGTCTTCCTGGAGAAGTGGGTGATCTGCCTTCCTGGCAGGGCGCCCAGGTCACCTTCCACGGCGGGGCCATTGCCAAGCCGCGGGTACTCATTCCGGCCATGCCCGGCACGAACTGCGAAGTAGACTCGGCCCGCGCTTTTGAACGGGCCGGAGGCAGAGCGGACATTTTCATCGTACGGAACCGGGACCAGGCGGAACTGAAAGCGTCTGTGGAAGAACTGGCGGCGCGCATGAAAGAAGCGCAGATCGTCATGTTCCCAGGAGGCTTCTCCGCCGGGGATGAACCGGACGGCAGCGGTAAATTCATCGCTGCCCTCTTCCGGAATCCTCTCCTTGAAACGGCGCTGGATGACCTCCTCCACAAGAGAGACGGTCTCGTCCTGGGCATCTGCAACGGTTTCCAGGCGCTGATCAAACTGGGTCTCGTGCCGTACGGTGAGTTCAAGCCTCTCACGGCGGACGCGCCGACCCTGACCTTCAATACAATCGGACGCCACCTCTCCCGGTACGTGACGACCTGCATCGTTTCCACCAAATCCCCGTGGCTCGCCCTCTGCCGGGAAGGAGAGCTCCACAATATCGCCATCAGCCACGGCGAAGGACGGTTCATCGCGTCTGATGAACAGATCCGCCAGTGGGCAGAAAACGGCCAGATCGCCACACAGTACACCGATTTCGCAGGCCGTCCCACCTACGACAGCCGGTTCAATCCGAACGGCTCGGCCTGGGCCATCGAAGGCATCACCAGCCCGGACGGACGGGTCCTTGGCAAGATGGGCCACAGCGAGCGGTACGGCGCCAATATTGCCAAGAACATTGACGGCAACAAGTACCAGCCCCTCTTCGACGCAGGCATCACCTATTTCCGGGGATAACCGGCA
>CAUBUJ010000173.1 GCA_958439155.1 uncultured Veillonellaceae bacterium | reverse complement strand
GTTTTATGCTAAAATAAAAATTTGTATGGGAGGAATGGACTCCTCTTTATGTTATAATAATGGATATAATTTTTGGTGAGGCAGCGGCTGTTTTCACAGCGGCCGGACTGCGGATTTCGAGGAGGGCCTATGGCTTGCGCGGTGAAGAAGCCAGTCATGCTCCGTGTGACCAGTCTGCAGCGGGATGAGAAGGGACGGACGGAGAAGATCAGTCTGGAAACGCCCGGCGTGTACGGCAGGAGGGGCGGCGCGGAGTTTCTGTCTTATGAAGAGACGGAGCTTACCGGTCTTTCCGGGACGCGGACGACGCTGCTTCTCTATCCGGAGACGGTCAGTCTCGTGCGGACCGGGAAGTACCTGCAGAAGCAGGAGTACCGTGAAGGGGAGGAGACCGCTTCCCTCTACGCGACGCCGGTGGGGGCTCTCGACCTTCTGGTGCGGACAGAGTCCATTGAGAATTCTGTGAAAAATGGGAGCGGCCAGCTCCGGATTGTGTATGATGTAGAGCTGAAAGGGCTTTTTCAGCACGTGAATGAACTGATTGTGGATGTATGGGAGGAAAAGGGATCACATGGAAGTGAAAGATGAACTGCGGCAAGTGATAGAGAATGCGCTGGGAGCGGCGGTCGCCGCGGGGGATCTTCCTGCCGGGGAATACGCGCCGGTGCAGCGTCTGGAAGTGCCGCCGAAGAAGGAATTCGGTGATTTTTCGTCCAACGCAGCCATGCAGTGGGCACGGACGGCCCGCCGGGCGCCGCGGATGATTGCGGATGCCATCGTAAAGCATGTGGATTCTCCCCTGGTGGAACGGATGGAGATCGCCGGGGCGGGATTCATCAATTTCTACCTCACAAAGGATACGGTTTATACCGAGCTCCGGAAAATTCTTGCCGCCGGGGATTCTTACGGCAATCTGCCGCTCCGGAAGGATGACACGGTGCTGGTGGAATATGTGTCGGCCAATCCTACAGGAAAGCTCCATATCGGACACGCCCGCGGCGCGGCTTACGGCGACGCTATGGTGCGGCTCTACCGGGCAGCCGGGTACAATGTGGCGTCGGAGTACTACATCAATGACGCAGGAAGCCAGATCCTCCATCTGGCGGAATCGGTGAATGCGCGGTACCTGCAGCTCCTCGGAAAGGAAGCGGAAGTGCCGGAGAACGGCTACCACGGCGCGGACATTGTGGACACGGCGCGGCACATCATCGAGAAGGACGGGGACAAGTACCTCGCCATGACCGATGAAGCGCGCATTGCCGCCTTCAAGGATGTGGCGCTCCAGGAGAAACTGGAAGGCCTCAAGAAGGATCTCGCTGATTTCCATGTCACCTTTGACCGGTGGTTCAGCGAGCGCACCCTCTATCCGGCGAAAGTGGACGCGGCGCTCCAGATTCTGAAGGACCAGGGCAATCTCTACGAGAAGGGCGGCGCCTGGTGGCTGGCGACGACGAAGAACGGCGACGACAAGGACCGGGTGGTGATCCGCGCCAATGGGGAGCCCACCTACTTCTGCTCGGATATTGCCTATGCGAAAGATAAATTTGAACGGGGCTTCAAAACCCTCGTAGACATCTGGGGCGCCGACCATCACGGCTACATTGTGCGCCTCAAAACTGCGATCAAGTTCCTCGGCTACGATCCGGACGCGTTCAAGGTGGACCTCCTCCAGATGGTGACCCTTCTCCGGGACGGCAAGCCTGTGAAAATGTCGAAGCGCACCGGCGAGGCGGTGACCCTTTCCGAACTCATTGAGGAAGTAGGAACCGACGCGGCGCGGTATTTCTTCACGAGCCGCACCCTGGACAGCCAGATGGAATTTGATATTGACCTGGCGAAGAAAGAGTCCAGTGAAAATCCGGTGTACTACATCCAGTACGCCAACGCCCGCATTCACAGCCTTCTCGCCCAGGCGGCGGAAGCGAAAGTCACCTTTGCCGGCGCGGACGCAGCGGATTTCACTCTCCTCAAGGAAGGGTGCGAGATTGACCTGATCAAGAAGATGGAAGAATACCATGAACTGGTGAAAAATGCCGCCAGAGAGCGGGCGCCGCACCGGATCGCCCGTTATGCCTATGACCTGGCAGGGCTCTTCCACCATTTCTATAGAGAATGCCGGATCCTCGGCGTCGCGCCGGAACTCACCCAGGCGCGGCTCGGGCTCATCCTTGCGGTACAGACAGTCCTGCTCCACGCGATGGATGTGATCGGCGTATCCGCGCCGGAGCGGATGTAAGAGATATTCCTTTTTTGAAATAGATTTCCATTTCCTGTGATTTTCTTTCCTTTCCCGGCGCTCACAGATTGGGCGCGGCGTTCATACTCTTTAAGGAGGAGCCATGAGTAAGTATATTTTTGTTACCGGCGGTGTCGTTTCTTCTCTTGGAAAAGGCATCACTGCGGCGTCTCTCGGCCGTCTGCTGAAGAACCGCGGCTACAAGGTGACGATCCAGAAATTCGATCCCTACATCAATATCGACCCCGGCACCATGAGCCCGTACCAGCACGGCGAAGTCTTCGTCACCGATGACGGCGCGGAGACGGACCTGGACCTGGGCCATTATGAACGGTTCATCGACATGAACCTGTCCAAAGCGTCCAACGTGACCACCGGCAAAATTTATCAGTCTGTCATCAATAAGGAAAGAAAAGGGGAATACCTCGGCTCCACTATTCAGGTCATTCCCCACATCACCAATGAAATCAAAGACCGGGTTCTCCGGGTCGGCCGGGAAGACAATGCGGACATTGTGATCACCGAAATCGGCGGCACCGTCGGCGATATTGAATCCCAGCCCTTCCTCGAAGCGATCCGCCAGGTCCGGAAAGATGTGCCCCACAGAAATGACGTGCTCTACATCCATGTGACCCTCGTTCCCTACATCCACGCTGCCGGTGAGCTTAAGACGAAGCCCACCCAGCACAGCGTGAAGGAACTCCGGAGCGTCGGCATCCAGCCGGACATTATCGTATGCCGCACGGAACAGGAAATTTCCGATGACATGAAAAAGAAGATCGGCCTTTTCTGCGACGTCGATCCGGAAGCGGTCATTTCCAATATGACCTGCAGCACCATTTATGAAGTGCCCCTCCTGCTCCAGGAAGAAGGGCTCGACCATATCGCCCTCCAGAAGCTGGGCCTCGAAGACAAGCCCTGCGACATGAAGGAATGGTGCGCCATGGTGGACCGCATCCACAGCGCGAAGAAAGAAGTCCACATCGCCCTTGTGGGGAAGTACGTGGAACTCCATGACGCATACCTCTCCGTGGCGGAAGCGCTGTCCCACGCGGGGTTTGCCCACGGCACGCAGGTGAAGATCCATTGGGTGAATTCGGAAGAGCTGGAACAGCATCTGGACCAGCTGGATGATGTCTTCGGCCAGGTGGACGGCATCATCGTTCCCGGCGGTTTCGGCTCCCGCGGCGTGGAAGGAAAGATCGCCTCTATCCGCTATGCCCGTGAGAAGGGCATGCCTTTCCTCGGACTGTGCCTGGGCATGCAGTGCGCTGTCATCGAATTTGCCCGCCACGTCTGCGGCATGACCGATGCCAATTCCAGCGAATTCGATCCGGACTGCTCCTATCCGGTGATCGATCTCATGGCAGACCAGGAAGACATCACCGACAAAGGCGGCACCATGCGCCTCGGTCTCTATCCATGCAAACTGACCCCCGGCACCAAGGCGCGCGCCCTCTACGGCAATGAAGAAATCGTCTACGAACGGCACCGCCACAGATATGAAGTGAATAACCAGTTCCGCGGTGCCATGGCAGAAAAGGGATTGGTCTTCTCCGGCACCAGCCCGGATAACCGTCTCGTGGAAATGATCGAACTCAAAGATCATCCCTTCTTCATCGCCACCCAGGCCCATCCGGAATTCAAATCCCGCCCCACCCGGCCCCCACCCCACATCGACGGCTTCGTCACCGCGGCGATCGCCCATGAATGGAAATAATAATACAGGAAAAAAAAACGCTAACAAA
>CAUBUJ010000172.1 GCA_958439155.1 uncultured Veillonellaceae bacterium | reverse complement strand
CGGTGCCTGCCACTTTGAAGTCCATATCGCCGAGGGCGTCTTCCATGCCCTGGATATCAGTCAGAATGGTGAAATGGTCCCCTTCCTTCACAAGGCCCATAGCGATGCCCGCTACCGGTGCCTTGATGGGCACGCCTGCATTCATGAGGGACATGGTGCTGCCGCAGACAGAAGCCTGGGAAGAGGAACCGTTCGACTCGAGAATTTCAGAGACCACGCGGATGGCGTAAGGGAATTCTTCCACCGAGGGAATCACCGGAAGGAGCGCTCTTTCCGCAAGAGCGCCGTGACCGATTTCCCGCCGTCCCGGGCCGCGGGAACCCTTCGTCTCGCCTACGCTGTAGGAAGGGAAATTGTACTGGTGGATGTAGCGTTTCTCCGTGACCGGCGTAAGATCATCGATGATCTGCGTCTCCGACATGGGGGCAAGGGTTGTGATGGTGAGCGCCTGGGTCTGGCCGCGGGTAAAAAGAGCCGATCCATGGACACGGGGGAGGAGCCCCACTTCACAGGTAATGGGGCGGATCTCATCGAGGGCGCGCCCATCAGGACGGATCTTGTCGACGGAAATCATGTGGCGCACAATTTCTTTCGTCAGATGGTCGAGAGACACTTCCACGTCAGACGCATTTTCCGGATAGATTTCCTTAAAATGGGCTTCCGCTTCGGCCTTCACTTCCGCCATGTGCGCTTCTCTGGTGAGTTTGTCCGGATTGAAAATCGCTTCCTTCAGGGGCGCTTCCGCGTAGGCCCGGATATCCGCTTCGATGCTTTCCGGAATGCGGGGGAATTCCATCTCCCGCTTCGGCTTGCCCACTTCCTCGATAATCTTCTTCTGGAAGGCCACCAGTTTTTTGATTTCCTCATGGGCAAACATGATCGCGTCCAGCACCTCTTCTTCCGGCGCTTCCTGGGCGCCGCCTTCCACCATGAGAATGGCCGTCTCGGAACCGGCGACAGTGATGTTCATGGTAGACCGGGCCAGTTCTTCCTGGGTGGGATTCACCACGAAATGGTCATCCACCCGGCCTACCCGGACACCGGCGATGGGACCGTCCCAGGGGATGTCGGAAATGGCAAGCGACGCTGACGCACCGAGCATGCCGCACAGTTCCGGTGCGTTGTCATAGTCCACAGAGAGGACGGTGGCCACCACATGCACATCATTGCGGCAGCGCTTGTCGAAAAGAGGACGGATCGGACGGTCAATGAGGCGGGCATTCAAAATGGCCGTATTCCCCGGCCGGCCTTCTCTCCGGAGGAATCCGCCGGGCATTTTCCCGACAGCATACATTTTTTCCTCATAGTCCACGGTGAGCGGAAAGAAATCCGTCCCTTCCCGGGGCGTCTTGCTTCCTGTGGACGCGACGAGCACCGCCGTATCGCCATAGCGGACAAGGACAGCGCCGCTGGCCTGCTTTGCCATTTTGCCGGTCTCGATGGTGAGAGTCCTCCCGGCCAGTTCCATAGAAAATGTTTTAAACATGTGGGTCCTCCTGTGCTTCTTTTTTAGTGATTCTCTTTATTATATAATAGTTGACTTCATTTATGAAGCAGAAAAGCCGTATCTGCCGGAAGGAAAAGGCATCCACCTATGCGCCAAAACGATGAGATTTTCCTCACGAGAGGCGCCGCCTTCTCAGTGATAGATGCGCTCGAAGAATTTCCCGCCGAAACGCTCTTTCAGTTCTTCCCGGCAGTCCATCCCTTCTTCTACAGCGCGGCGCGCCGCTTTCCGCGCTTCTTCAAGAAGCGGCAGGTCCCGGATAATATTGGCCGCCTTCAGGTCAGGCATGCCGTGCTGATGGTAGCCGAAGAATTCGCCCGATCCCCGGAGAAGGAAATCCTTTTCCGCGAGAAGGAATCCGTCCTGGATCTCTGTCATAAGCTTCATCCGGAGGCGGGTGGTCTCATTCTGGTTGTCTGCATAGAGAATGCAGTACGCCTGGGCGCTTCCCCGGCCGACGCGCCCCCGGAGCTGGTGCAGCTGGGACAGGCCGAACCGGTCCGCGCCGTACACAAACATAATGGTGGCGTTCGGCACATTCACCCCTACTTCGATGACGCTCGTCGCCGCAAGAAGCTGGATCTCCCCTTTGTGAAACGCTTCCATGACCTGCTGCTTTTCCTTTTCCTTCATCCGCCCGTGAATAAGCCCGCAGTGGAAATGGGGAAATACTTTCGTTTTCAGTTCTTCATACACCGCTTCCGCCGCTGCCAGATCCTGTTTCTCGCTTTTTTCCACAAGAGGGCACACCACGTACACCTGATGACCCGCTGCCATTTCCCGGCCCATGAAGGCGTACACCCGCTGAAGCATGTCACTTCCCACAGCGTAGGTCTTCACCGGATGACGGCCTGGCGGCATGCTCCGGATGGCGGATACATCCAGATCGCCGTATACGGAAAGAGCCATGGTACGGGGAATGGGCGTCGCCGTCATAATAAGCGTATGAGGCGACTCCCCTTTCGTCTCGAGCGCCTCCCGCTGGCGCACGCCGAAGCGGTGCTGCTCATCGGTGATGACAAGACCCAGACGGGCAAATTGTACGTTGTCCTCAATGAGGGCGTGTGTGCCGATCAACAGATCAATCTCCCCTTTGGCAAGGCGCGCTAGAATATCCCTCTTTTCCGCCGCCTTCACGCTTCCTGTGAGGAGAGCCGTCCGGATGGGAAGCCCCTGGAAAAGACGGGACATGGTCTCCTCATGCTGGCGGGCCAGCACTTCCGTCGGCGCCATGAGGGCGCTCTGGTAGCCGTTCTCCGTCATCTTCGCCGCGGCAAGCGCCGCCACCGCGGTCTTCCCGCTGCCTACATCGCCCTGGATGAGACGCTGCATGGGAACGAGCCCTTCCATATCATCTTCAATGTCGGCAAAAGCTTGGCGCTGATCCTTCGTGAGCGTGAAAGGAAGCGCCGAAAGCACCTCCCGCACGAGCTTCCCCGACGGGGCGCACTTGATGCCGTGCATCCCTGCTTCCCGTTTCTTCCGGAGGAGAAAAATCCCGGCCTGCATGAAAAAGAGCTCCTCGAAAGCAAGACGGCGCCTCGCCGCTTTCTGCTCATCCCAGTTCTTCGGAAAATGAATCGCCGAAAGCGCTTCCCGCCGACCCATGAGGCGGAGGGAATTTCTCACGGAAGCGGGAATATTTTCCTGCCAGTCCTCTACATGGGCGAGGGCCTGGCGGATGAAATCCTGCAGCCGGGAAAGCTTCAGCCCCTCTGTGAGAGGATAAACCGGCACCAGCTTCTGGAATGTACTGAGCGCCTCCGGCGGGACATGCTCCGTATCGGGGCTTGCCATCTGGATCTTCCGGTAATTGTATTCCACTTTCCCGTACGCAAGGATATGGTCTCCCTCGCGGAATTCATTCCGCTTCCAAGGCTGGTTGAAATAAACCAGGTTCACCGCGCCGGTCCCATCGATCAAAAGCACTGTGATGATAGACATGCGCGGCCGGGGGCGCACCTCCCGCACCGCCGCCACCGTCCCGTACACCGCCGCTTCCGTATCAAAGACAAGCGCATCCATCGGCGTCACCTCTGTCCAGTCCTGGTAGCGCCTCGGATAATAGCCGGTCAGATCAGCGAGCGTGCGGATCCCAAGCCGCGCGAGAATTTCCGCCATCTTCGGCCCGACCCCTTTGAGTGTTGTAACCAGATCCCCTGATGCCATGGCATGCCTCCTTCTATGTGAGCGCGGTCCCATCCGCCTGTTCTCTTCTATTGTACACGACAGGAAAAAACTTGCCTCTCCATTTATTTTATGATATATTATGAATGTTGCAATCACGGAAATGCGAGGAGGTGTAGCACATGGCAAGCTATTGTGAAGCATGCGGTAAGAAAACCGCAACCGGTATGAACGTGTCCCATTCTCACTTGAAAACAAAGAGAACCTGGAAGCCGAACGTTCAGAGAGTTCGTGTTGTCGTTGACGGCGAGGTTAAGAGAATGAATGTCTGCACCCGCTGCCTTCGTTCCGGTAAGGTTACCCGCGCATAAGAA
>CAUBUJ010000171.1 GCA_958439155.1 uncultured Veillonellaceae bacterium | reverse complement strand
TATCTATATTTCATGAATGAAGGGTACAGAAATTGTAAATTTTGAGCAAACAAAAAGGCCGCCTCCACAAGCGGTCTTTCTTTTTTACAATGCCCGGAGAATGGTGCCCCCGCCGATGAGGCGGTCCTGGTCGTAAAAGACGACGGACTGGCCTGGAGTCACTGCCCGCTGCGCCTCTGCGAAAGTGACCACCGCGCGGCCGTCTTTCTGGACAGTGACGGTGCAGTCATTGGTGCGCATGCCGTAGCGGATCTTGGCGGCGCAGGAAAATGTCTCTGCCGGCGGCTCTCCGTCGGTGAAGGCCAGGCTTCCTGCAAGAAGGCGCTTCCGGAAGAGATCGTCATTGCTTCCTACGATGACCTGGTTCTTTTCCGCATTGAGGGCCGTCACATAGAGGGGACGCCCTGCGGCAAGCCCCAGCCCTTTCCGCTGCCCGATGGTATACCGCGGCAGGCCGTGATGACGGCCCAGCACATGGCCTTCCTGATCGATGATGTCGCCGTCTTTGAAAATTTCCGGCGCGTGATTCTGGAGGTACTCAATGTAGGATTTCTCACTGGTGAGAAAGCAGATGTCCTGGCTTTCCGCCTTGTTGTACGTAGGGAGCCCCTTTTCTTCCGAAATGCGGCGGGTATCCTTTTTGCAGATACGGCCCAGGGGGAAAATGATATGGGCCAGCTGGTCCTGGGTGAGGTGGTACATCATGTAGGACTGGTCCTTCGTCAGATCCAGCCCTTTATGGACTTCGTACTTGCCGCGGTCGCTGTCGTAGAGAATGCGCGCGTAATGGCCGGTAGCGAAGTAAGGCGCGTCGAAGGCTTTCCGCATTTCTTCATAGAAGACGCCGAATTTAATATGAAAATCGCAGATCATGCACGGATTGGGCGTCGTGCCCTGGGCGTAAGAATCGATGAAGTACTGGAGCACCCATTTCCGGTACACCTCCCGCACGTCCAGTACCTTGTGGGGAATGCCGAGAAAGCGCGCCATTTGTTCCGCGTCGGACACGTCCTGCCCGTCGAACTGGTACATGGTGGCGCCGTATACATCGTACCCCGCTTCCTGGAGGAGACGGGCCGTGAGGGTCGAGTCAACCCCGCCGGACATGGCCACTACAATTTTTTTCTTTTCTGTCATAGAGGATCCTTTCCTGGGAAAATCCCAAAACCATCGCAACGGAGTGAAAGTCCGAAGGATTCCTTTGGCCGCCTGCAGCGCGGCCTACTTATTATACCATGGGATATGATGCAGTGAGGAGGCGGAACGCGCCGATCCCAAGGGCCGCCGCGGCCAGGCCTCCGCCCATCTGTAGGAGAAGATAGCAGGCAGCGGCCCTCCATTCCCCGCCGAGAAGAAACTGCATGGATTCATTCATGAAAGAAGAAAAGGTGGTAAAGCCGCCGAGAAAGCCTGCGATGAGGAGCGCTGCCAGACGCGGGTCAGGGCAGCGCATGGCAAGATAGGATGCTGCAAGACCGATCAGGAAAGAACCGGACAAATTGACTGCGATCGTCCCGTAGGGCCAGGCCGTGCCGAACAGATTGGACAGTACAAATCCTGTCACATAGCGCAGCACCGATCCGGCGGCGCCGCCTGCAGCAACGAAAAAGATCATGGAAAGAGAAGGAAACATAAGAGGCCTTTCTGCATGGAGCGATTCCCTTTTGGGGAAGGGAGGAAGTTTCTTAGAAAAATAAAATGACTCCTGTCTCAGGGAAAAAGACAGGAGTCATTACCTATAAAGGGTTTCTGGTGAACTCCATCACCAATGTGCTTATTATAGCGGAAGCGGCATCATTTCTCAAGAAAAATTTTTCTTGGAAAAGGAAGGAATGATCCGCAAAATCCGCTCTTACTTCATGAGCACTGACAGTGCCGTAGTGGACGCTTCCTGCGGTGTGATATACCCTTCCCTGGCCATGAGCATGAGCACCGTGGTCATGCGCTTCTTCGCTTCCGCCGGGTGGTCGATGGGATCATACGCGGACGGCGCCTGGGGAAGACCTGCCAGGAGGGCGCATTCTGTGAGGGTCAGGTCTTTCGGCGCTTTGTGAAAATAGATGCGCGCCGCGTCGCCTACGCCGTAAGCGCCGTGACCGAAGTAAATCGTATTGAGATAAATCTCAAGGATCTGTTCTTTCGTGTAGTTTCGTTCCAGCTGGACCGCCAGGAAGAGCTCCCGTACTTTCCGCATCATGGTCCGCTCATGGGAGAGAAATATATTTTTCACCGTCTGCTGGGCGATGGTGCTCCCGCCTTCAACCGTCGTTCCAGCGCTGTAATTGACGAAGGCCGCTCTTGCCACACCCATAAGATCCACTGCGCCGTGGTCATAGAAGCGGCGGTCTTCTGTGGCGATGATGCCTTTTTTCAGAAGATCCGGGATCTCTCCTGCAGGAACGAAGCGGTCCCGGTCGAGGCGGGCTTCGAGGGATTGGGTGAATTCGTAAGTATCCCGGAATTCGTCGAGCATGCTCTGGCCGGCCGGCGCAGGATGGAGCTGGGGATTGTCCGCCGAGAGGGGCGTCTCTGCCGGGGCCGGAAGGTTTGACGGGGAAGACGTTTTTTTCGGCGCGCTTCCTGTAAGGGTGGATACGCCTGCCGAGAGGGCGCCCGCCGCGGAGGAAGCGTCCTTTTGGAGGGAGTCCCAGAAAGTGGCGCCGTTTGTCACCACGGCGGTATCCGCATTTTTATGGCCCTGGGTGCGCACCGCACTGGTCTCGCCGCTTCCCGCGTAATAGCCGGCGCCTGCGGCAAGGAGTAAAAGAAGAAATAAAAATTTTTTCATAAGTTCCTCGGAAAATTTGCGATGGATAGATCATTCCGCCTCCCATTGTAGCATAAGAGGAGAGGCGGGAAAATGCGGATTTTGAGGCAATATGATATAATAAATAAGAAACACTGCGAAGTACAGCGGCACTGGATATGTCCGGGAAGTCCTTTCTCCCGCGCCGCGGGAGGGGCCCTGGGATTCCATCAGCGGAAACGGCGCTGCTGTGCTTTTTTTGTCGGCAAGGAGAAAAGTATGAGCGAAGATATTCATGAAATACAGTCCCACCAGAAGGAGGAAATGGGCGTAAAAGACTACGGCGCCAAAGATATACGGGTGCTGGAAGGTCTGGAAGCGGTCCGCCTTCGTCCGGGGATGTATATCGGTTCCACATCCGCCCGCGGTCTCCATCACCTGGTGTATGAAGTGGTAGACAACAGTATCGACGAAGCCCTCGCCGGATACTGCACCCATGTCGAAGTGACCATCAATAAAGACGGGAGCTGCACCGTGGAAGACAATGGCCGCGGGATTCCGGTGGATATGCACGAGACCGGGAAACCTGCCATGGAAGTGGTGCTCACCGTCCTCCACGCAGGGGGAAAATTCGGCGGAGACGGCTATCCCATCTCCGGCGGTCTCCACGGGGTCGGCATTTCCGTGGTGAATGCCCTCACCTCCTGGATGAGAGTACGGGTCAAACGGAATGGGAAAATCTACGAAATGGCTTTCTCCCGCGGAGACAAGACGGAAGATATGACTATCGTAGGGAAAACGAAGGAAACCGGCACGATCGTTACGTTCCAGCCGGATCCGCAGATTTTCAAGGAAGGGGTCAGCTTCGACTACACCACCTTGAAGGAACGGATGCGGGAGCTGGCTTTCCTCAATAAGGGCCTCACCATTACGCTCACCGATCAAAGGGAAGGCCAGGAAAAGCAGGACGTATTCAGCTACGCCGGCGGCATCACCGAATATGTGCGCTACCTGAATGAAGGAAAAGATGTGGTCAATCCGGAAGTCATTTCCTTTGAAGGCGAGCGGGACCGGGTCATCGTGGATATCGCCATGCAGTACCAGGACGGCTTCGCCGACCGGACCTATACCTTTGTCAATGACATCAACACCATCGAAGGGGGCACTCACCTGGTAGGCTTCCGCACGGCTCTCACGAGGGTCATCAACGGATATGCCAGGGAAAACAATCTCATCAAGGAGAAGGAAGAAAATTTCTCCGGCGATGACGTGCG
>CAUBUJ010000170.1 GCA_958439155.1 uncultured Veillonellaceae bacterium | reverse complement strand
CCATCCAAAGGAAGCGGTCACACTTATCTATCATTCCTTCCCATCTTCCCTCCATTTCTTGTATACTAAAATTAATCAATCGATTAGTTAAAGGGAGGGCTTATGGAAACGGCAAGGAATGTGCTCCTTTCTACGGCGGCACGGCTTTTTGCGGAAGAGGGGTTTGACCGGGTGTCGATCCGACAGATCAGCGAAGCCGCCGGGACGAACAGCGCTATGATTTCTTATTATTTTGGGAGCAAGCGCGGGCTCTATGAGGCGGTGCTGGACCATCAGACGGCGATGATCCGCCAGTTTCTCCAGGATGCCGCCGCAGAGGAGGATCCCCGGGAGGTAGTCCGCCGCTACGGCGAGGCGGCGCTGCGGCTCCACGAGGAAAATCCGTACCTGCTCTACTATTTTTATCGGGAAATTGTCTCTCCGGAAGAGGCCCATCCTCTTTTTCAAAAACTGGCGCCCCTTGTGTCGGGGCTCCTTGCGGGGGCTCTCTCCCGGGGGATTGCCCAGGGAATTTTCCGGGCCAATCTGGATGTATTTTCCGCGGTGGTCCAACTGGCAGGGATGATCAATGCATACTTCCTCTCCCGCCGGATACACCGGTACATGGCGGAAAATGGGAGCGCTCCTGAGGAGGCGGCGTATATTCACCAGGCGGTGGAGGTATTCCTCCAGGGGATTGAAAGGAGGACAGAACCATGAAGAAATCTATTATTCTCGGCGCGGTGTGCTGTGTCCTTCTATCGCTTCTCGCCGGCGCTGTCTATGAGTACCGCCGGCAGCAGGGGGAGGCGCAGATTCTGACCGGCACCATTGAGGTGACGAAGGCGGATATTACGCCGAAGACGAGCGGATATATCGAAGAGCTTTTCATCCGCGAAGGAGACGCCGTCACGAAGGGAATGGCGGCAGCGCGGCTTTCCCGGAAGGATCTGGAAGCGGCCCATCACCGGGATCTGGCGGCGCGGGCTGCGTCGGAGGCAAATCTGGCGAAGCTTGAGCACGGAAACCGGGCGGAAGAGATCCGCCGCGCCCGGAGCGACACTGCCGCTGCCCAGGCGGCAAGCGACAAGGCAGCCCGGGACTACGCCCGCATGAAGGAGCTCATAGAGGCAGATGCCATTTCGAAGAGCGCTTATGACGCGGCTCTGGAAGCGCGGGACGCCGCGGCGGCACGGCTCGCAGCAGCACAGGAGACGGAGGCCCTCATGGAGCAGGGCGCCCGGGCAGAGGATATTGACATCGCCAGGGAAAGTCTGGCGGAGACCACCGCGGCCGCCGCGATTTCTGCAGAGGCGCTCTCCGATCTCTCCGTTTCCGCCCCCATGGACGGGGTGATCCTCACGAAGAATTATGAAGAAGGAGAATACGTCGCCGCCGGCGCGCCTATCGCCACCATGGCGGACCTCTCCGACGCATGGGTGAAGGTCTATATTTCCACAGAGGAAATGGGCCGCCTCCATCTGGGCGACCCGGCGGAAGTCCGCATCGACGGAACCGACCGGGTATGGCAGGGACGGATCCGGGAAATCAAGGATTCCGCTGAATATACGCCGCGGCAGAGCATCACCAGGAATGAACGGGCGAACCTGGTCTTCGCCGTGAAAGTGGCTCTCCCCAATGAGGATGGCCTTTTAAAGCCGGGCATGCCCGCCGATGTGATCTTCCATGAACAGCGCTGACCTTGTCATCCAAACCAATGGTCTCACCTGCCGGTTCGGCGATTTCACTGCCGTGGACCATCTGGCGCTCCAGGTGCCGCGAGGCGCCATTTATGGATTCATCGGCTCCAACGGCAGCGGGAAATCCACGGCGATCCGCATGCTCTGCGGCCTTCTCACGCCCACAGAAGGCCGTGCCATGGTGCTTGGGTGTGACACCGCAAAGGACCCGGACCAGGTAAAGCAGCGCATCGGCTACATGTCCCAGAAATTCAGTCTCTACATGGATCTGACCGTCTTGGAAAATCTCCGGTTCTACGCCGGCCTCTACGGCCTTGCAGGGAACGCGCGGAAAGAGCGCATCCAGGAAATTCTCCAGCTCATGGCCCTCACAGAAAAGACAGGGGTCCTTGCAGGCGGACTCTCCGGCGGACAGAAACAGCGCCTCGCCCTGGGCTGCGCCATTCTCCACCGGCCGGAGCTCCTCATCCTCGACGAGCCCACCTCTGCGGTGGACCCCACATCGCGCCGTCTCTTCTGGAATCTTCTTTCGTCCTTCGTTGCCGGCGGGAAGACCACCATCCTCGTGACGACCCATTTCATGGATGAAGCAGAGCACTGCGACATCATCGGATTTCTCCAGGACGGCCGCCTCATCGCCCAGGGGTCCCCGGCCAGTCTCAAAGAAAGCCTTTCCGGAACACTCTACATCATTCCCGGAAGGACCCCGGAAGACGCGGCGCGGCGCCTGGCGGAAAGCGGCCTCCCTGTGATGGAGTCCTACGTTTTCGGCCGGCAGTACCGGGCGCTTCTGCCGAAAGACATCGTCCTGCCGGAGGTGCTCCATGCCGTCCCGGGCGATCTCACCATGGAAGACGTCTTCATTTATTACGACAAGCAGCTCCAGAAAGGAGGCGCCCCATGACCCGGCTTTTCGCGATTCTTTGGAAGGAATGCATCCAGATGCGCCGCGACCCGGTGACGCTCCTCATCATGTTCTGCCTTCCTATCGTGCAGCTCCTCCTTTTTGGCTTCGCCATCCACACCGACGTGAAGCACCAGGCGACGGCCGTCTTCGACCAGTCCATGACGGAAGAAAGCAGGGATCTCCTCAACAGCTTCACCGCCAGCGAATATTTCGACATCCGCTACAGCGCCGGCAGTTTTGATGAAGTGAACCGCCTTATCGATCAGGGAAAAGCGAAGGTAGGCGTCATCATTCCGCCGGATCTGACCTCCAATCTGCGCCACAGCCGGCCCGTGCCCATCCAGGTCATCGTCGACGCCTCTGACTCCACCTCCTCGTCGTCGGCCATCGCCGCGGCGGAGTCCATCGGACAGAAGAAATCCCAGGAAGCGCTTCTCTCCCGCGCCCCTTCCCTCTCTGCGGAGAGCATGAAACTCTACGATATCCGCGTCCGCCCCTGGTACAACCGGGACGCGGTGACTGTCTACTACATGCTTCCCGGCATTATGGGCCTCATTATTACGCTCACCATGGTGATGATCACCTCCATGGCCATCGTCCGCGAACGGGAACGGGGGACCCTGGAGCAGCTCCTCGTGACGCCCCTTAAGACATGGGAACTCCTTCTCGGGAAAATCATCCCTTATATTCTCGTAGGCTACGTGCAGACCACGGTATCCCTCCTGGTGGGACTCGCCGTCTTTTCCATCCCCGTCCGGGGAAGCATCCCTCTCCTCTACGGCCTCACGACGCTCTTCATCACGGCGTCGCTCACCCTGGGCATTCTAATCTCCACTACCGCGAAAAACCAGATGCAGGCCATGATGATGTCCATCTTCATCTTCATGCCGAGCATTCTCCTGTCGGGCTTCATTTTCCCACGAGAAGCGATGCCCGCCATTTTCCAGGCCGTGAGCGTGCTCATTCCCATGACCCACTACGTAGATATCCTCCGGGGCATCCTCCTCAAAGGAAACGACCTGTCCGCCCTCTACACCCAGGCAGCAGCCCTCCTCCTCTTCATCTCCGCCACCTTCGGCATCGCAGTGAAAAAATTCTCCCGCACGATGAATTAGGGAATGCCCTCCAACGGGCAGGACTCTGCCTCTGCATCATGGGTCTGGGGTCTGAGGTCTGAGGTCTAAGGCCAGTCGGTGCATCATGGGAGCGGAGTCTGAAGGGGAAATAGGAAGGTCCTTTTATATGCGGCTTCGCCGCCTGGCCCGTGATCAGATGGTGCACCATCAGCGTGGGGTCCGCGGTCTGAGGTCCGAGGTCTAAGGCAGTTGGTGCATCATGGGAGCGGAGTCTGAAGTTGGGAGCCAGGAGTCTGAAGGGGAAATAGGAAGATCTTTTTTATGCGGCTTCGCCGCGCACGAACGGGTTGAAAACCAA
>CAUBUJ010000169.1 GCA_958439155.1 uncultured Veillonellaceae bacterium | reverse complement strand
CAGTGGAGCTGGCGCATCACTGCTTTGGCGTAGTTCAGTTCGTCTTCGATGCGGTCGATGTCGGTGTAGTTGGCGGTGCCTGCAAATCCGAGGGCTTTCATTCGTTCCGTGCGGATCGTATTCAGCTTGTATGGGTCGATGATGAGGCCTACGATGCGGTACGGCGGTACCCGGAAGATTTCTTCAGGGAGGCGCACTTCCGGCACGAGGGGGAGGTTTGCCACTTTGAATTTTTTGTGGGCCAGGTACATGGACATCGGTGTCTTCGATGTGCGGGAGACGCCGATGAGGACGATGTCTGCTTTTTCAAAGCCTGCCGGGTTTTTGCCGTCGTCGTATTTCACGGCAAATTCGATGGCTTCGATTTTTTTGAAGTATTCTTCGTCCAGTTTGTGGATGACGCCCGGTTTCATGCGGGGCTTGGTGTGGGTGATGGATCCCACCGCGTCCAGCATGGGGCCCAGGAGGTCTACGTAGCGCACGTTATGTTCCGTAGCGATCCGGTCCAGGTCAGCCCGGAGGCCCGGTTCGACCAGGGTATGGCAGATGATGGCGCCTGCTTTGGCGGCGTCTTTCACGATGTCTTTCAGCTGGTCTTCGTGGCGCACGAAGGGCACCCGGACGATGTCGATATTTTCCTGATCAAACTGGCTGATCGCCGCATGGGCGAGTTTTTCTCCCGTTTCTCCGAGAGAGTCGGATATGACGTATACAGTTGGCTGCTGGCTCAATAGGATCCCCTCCGTCCCAGGCCGAGTTCAAGGAAGAGCCTGGTTATATTGGTTTTTGAAATGCGGCCGAGAAGTTTGAATTTCTTTTCCGCCCCGCTGTCGGTGACTTCTACCACAGGGAGGCAGTCGATTTCGTAGTCGATCAGTTTCTGCGCGACTGCGACCATTTCTTCATTTTCTTCGGCGTAGATCATTTTGGATTTCGGCGTCATCACCATGGAGATGGGCATCTGCTGGAGGCCTTCCCGGCCCATGGCGGCTTTGAGGAGGTCTTTCCGGGAGACGACGCCTAAGAGATTGTCTTCTTCTCCTACAAAGATGGTGCCGATGTCTTCGGTGAAGAGGAGGACCGCCGCGTCGTAGGCGTTGGCTTCTCCTGATACGAGGACGGGCCGGGACATGTGGCCGGCGACGGTGCATTTCCGGATTTCTGACGCCGCCGGGTCGACGCCGCCGCCAAGGTAGTAGTAGCCGAGGCGGCGCCTGGCGGCGATGACTTCTCCTGAGAGGAGCACTGCCAGATCGCCCCGGAGGGCGCTTCGTGTCACATGGAGTTTGGCGGCGATCATTTCCCCGGTGATGGGCCCGTCTTCACGGACGATCCGGGTAATTTCTTTTTGCCGTTCTGTGAGCTGCATGGATCTTTCCTTTCTGTATGGCGCAGCACAGGGATCCCCGCGCAAAACAGGGCCGCCTGCGGCAGCCCCGTTCTGGAAATTCTGCGGGAAATGGCATTCCCTTTCATTTCTTTGTATCGGGTCCCGCCTTGTGCGGGAGGTGTATCCCTGTACCCTGCGGAATCTTAAGGGGTATGTCTCAAGATTCTGAAATTACCAGTCGTATTCTTCCGTTTCCGCGCGGCCCCGGCCGGTGGCAGCGTCGAGGATGAGGCGCTGTTCGATGCGGGCGACGTTTCTCTTGGTGGCTTTCACCATGTCCGGATTGACCGATACATAGTCGATGCCGCTCTTGATGAGGAATTCCGTGAAGTCCGGATAGACCGACGGCGCCTGGCCGCAGATGGATACGGTCTTTCCGTCTTTGTGGGCGGTCTTGATGAGGTGGCGTACCGCTCTCTTGATAGCCAGATTGCGTTCGTCGAAGAGGGAGGACACGGTGTCATTGTTCCGGTCGCAGCCGAGGACGAGCATGGTCAGGTCGTTGGAGCCGATGGAGTAGCCGTCGATGTACTGGTTGAACTGGTCAGCGAGGATGATGTTCGCCGGAATTTCTGCCATGAGGTAGAGTTTGAAGTCCGGGCCGCGCTGGAGTCCTTCTTCTTTCATGATGTCCGTCACTTTCCGCGCTTCGTCTACGGTGCGGCAGAAGGGGATCATGCAGTTCAGGTTTTTCAGGCCGAATTCTTCACGGACTTTGAGGACTGCTTTCAGTTCGAGGCGGAACGCGTCGGTGTACTTCGGATCGTAGTAGCGGGAAGCGCCGCGCCACCCGAGGAGGTCCGCCGGTTCGACTGGTTCGTACTTGTCGCCGCCTTTGAGGTTGCGGTATTCGCCAGACTTGAAGTCAGAGAAGCGGAGCACCACCGGCCGCGGAGCAAGGGCGCGGCAGACTTTGGCGATGCCTTCCGCCAGCTGGTCCACTACTTTTTCCGGATGGCCTGTTTCGATCAGGTAGAGCGGGTGTTCATGAATGAAGGTGGTCCAGATGAATTCTTCTCTCATGAGGCCGATGCCGTCACAGGGGAGTGCGGCGTATTTCTGCGCCAGATCGGGGTCGCCCAGGTTCATGAGGACGCCCGTGCCGGTGGGCGCGAAGTATTCCGCTGCCGGAGCGGCGGCTGCTGCGGCGGTATCTTTCGGCTTTTCGATCATGTCTTCTACGATGCCTTCGTAGACGATGCCGTTCTGCGCGTCTACGGTGATTTCCTGGCCTGTCTTGAGGACGGAGGTAGCGTCTACGCTGCGGCTCTTCGTGCCGACCACGCAGGGGATGCCCAGTTCACGGGATACGATGGATGCGTGGCAGGTCATGCCGCCGGCGTCGGTAACGATGGCGAGGGCTTTCTTCATGGCCGGTACCCAGTCCGGGGAGGTCATGAGGGTGACAAGGATTTCGCCGTCTTTGAACTGGTCAATGTCGGCGGGATCGGTGATGACGTGCGCTTTGCCTGCGACCAGGCCCGGGCTTGCAGGAAGACCTTTCACCAGTACTTTATGATCGGTTGTAACGTTCACTTTCTTGTCCCCTTTCTTTTCTTTGTTCTTTCTGGACCAGACCGTTTCCGGACGGGCCTGGAGAATCCACAGTTTATTGTTGTCGTCGAGGGCCCATTCCATGTCCATGTAGCAGCCGTAGTGCTTTTCGATGGCTTTCGCGTAGCCTGCAAGTTCTGCGATCTGTTCATCGGTCATAACCTGCTGTTTCTGCAGTTCTTCCGGCACCCGCTTTTCTACGACGCCGCCTTTTTCGTCCCGCACGAGTTCGATCACTTTTTCATTGATGTGGCGGTCTACAATGGTAAGGGTCTTCTTGTCGACCACGAAATTATCCGGTGTCACCGTGCCCTGGACAATGTATTCCCCAAGGCCCCAGGAGCCTTCGATCATGATCTTGTCGTCTTCACCGGTAGCAAGGTCGACAGTGAACATGACGCCGGCCACTTTGGAGTAAGCCATCATCTGGATCGCCGCGGAGAGGGCTACGTTTTCATGGGCATAGCCTTTCTTCACGCGGTAGTAGGTAGCGCGGTCGGTGAAGGTGGAAGCATAGCATTCCTTCACTTTGCGGATCACTTCGTCCGCGCCATGTACGTTGAGGTATGTATCCTGCTGGCCTGCGAAGGACGCGTCCGGCAGGTCTTCTGCCGTGGCGGAGGAACGGACCGCTACGAAGGGATCTTTCTTGCCGGTCTTTTCTGCCAGTTCGCCGTACGCTTTGGCAATGGCTTCTGCCAGGTCCGCCGGCATTTCCGCGTCCATAATGGTCTGGCGGATCTTGGCGCACACATCGCGGAGCTCTGCCGAGTCTTCCACATCTTTCAGCGTATCCAGCAGGGCGTGAATCTTCTTGTTCGTGCCAGTCACGTCCATGAAGTAACGGTACGCGTGCGCTGTGGTGGCATAGCCGTACGGTACGGGCACATGGGTCGCCGAGGTCAGTTCTCCGAGGGAAGAAGACTTGCCCCCTACCAGTCCTACATCGGCGCGGCGCAGTTCGTCGAACCACAGTACATAAGCGTTCTCTCTCTTGTCCATCGATATCCTCCTTGAGTAATGATGAAGTTTTGAAAAGGATTGAGATTTGTCAGAAGTGTATGCTTCAAGTCGATTTACAAAGTTTATAGTATACTATTATAATC
>CAUBUJ010000168.1 GCA_958439155.1 uncultured Veillonellaceae bacterium | reverse complement strand
CGGCGATTTTCTGGAACCTTTTCACCTGGTGGATCGGCATGCCTTCCAGTTCGTCCCACGCGCTCATCGGCGGCGTCCTCGGGGCGGTGATTATTTCCTACGGCTTCGGTGCGATCAATGGGGGCGGCGTCATGACCATTGTGCTCGGGCTCGTACTGTCTCCGCTCATTGCTATGGCGACCGGTTATATATTGATGACGTTCTTTTACATCGTCTTCCGGAATTTCAATAAAACGAGGGTGAATGCCATCTCTACGAAGGTGCAGATCTGCTCAGCCGCGTTGATGGCCTTCTCCCATGGCTCCAATGACGCCCAGAAATCCATGGGCATTATTACCCTCGCTCTCCTTTCGGGCGGGTACATTTCCGAACTGGAAGTGCCGGATCTGGTGAAGATCGCCTGCGCGCTTGCTATGTGCGCCGGCACCAGTGTCGGCGGGTGGCGAATTATCCGTACGGTAGGGGGCAAAATTTTCCGGATGCAGCCGGTGCACGGCCTGGCGGCAGATCTCAATTCGTCGATCATTATTTTCTCCGCTACCATGATGCATCTTCCTGTATCCACCACCCACGTGGTGACCGGTTCCATCATGGGCGTAGGGTCAGCGAAACGGTTCCGCGCGGTTCACTGGAACGTGGCCTACCAGATGGTGTCTGCCTGGGTGATGACCATCCCCTGTACCGCCGCGGTAGGAGCCGCCACGTACCTTCTCCTGGTTCATATGCTGTAACGCCTGCAAGATCCGCTCCGGCTCGTCCGGGCGGATTTTTTTTGCGTGCCTGTCCCGCCCCCCTGGTTTGCCGGCGGGCGTTCCATTTATATTTCTATGACAAGTATGTTATGATACAAATGATATTTCAAGCTTTGCGCCGGGGCGGCGCGGTAAGGAGCGCAGTATGCTGATACAATGGTTTCCAGGCCACATGGCCAAGACGAAACGGCTCATCACGGAACATCTGAAGGCGGTGGATCTGGTGGCCGAGCTTCTGGATGCGCGGATTCCCGCGTCCAGCGCCAATCCGATGATTGCCCAGCTCACAGAGGGGAAGCCGCGGATCGTGATTCTCAATAAATCCGATCTGGCCGATCCGGAAGAGACAGAGAAATGGGTCGCCTGGTACCGCGCGAAGGGGCTTGCGGCGATTCCCTTGGACAGCACCAGCCAGAGAAGCAAAAAATTTCTTCTCCGGGTGATCCGTGAGACTGCCCAGCCGGTCATTGAGAAATGGGCGCGCCGGGGATTCCGGAACCGGCCGGTGCGGCTCATGATTCTGGGCATCCCCAATGTAGGGAAATCGACCCTCATTAACCGTCTTGCCGGCACAAAGTCGGCGCGTACCGCCAATACGCCGGGCCATACGAGAGGCAAGCAGTGGGTCCGCCTCCAGGACGGGCTGGACCTGCTCGATACGCCAGGCGTGCTCTGGCCGAAATTTGAGGACCAGCAGGCGGCGATGCGCCTGGCCGCGACAGGCGCCATTGCGGGAGATGTGTTTGATGCCGATGAAATCGTGCCGGCCCTCATGGCGGCTCTGGCTGCGCAGAAGCCGGAGGCGCTCCGGGACAAGTACGGCATCGAAGATGTCCACGCCGACCCCCAGCTCCTGATTGAAGCCGCCGGGAAACGCCGGGGCTGTCTCCTCCCAGGAGGCCGCATGGACTATGACCGGGCGCAGCAGGCGATTCTTTTTGATTTCCGCAGCGGCCGTCTCGGGAAAATTACCCTCGATCCGGTGCCGGAGGAAGAGCCATGACCATCAGTGAAGTACGGATGATGCTCTCCGGAAGGGACGTGCCGGAAGAGGTACTGGCGCTCCTCATGAAAGATCCCCGGAAAGGGGTGCAGCAGATGGTTTCCGCCTACCTGCGGCGCGCCCAGAAGGAGAGCGAAGAGCGTTTCCGCGTGGAAGGGCTCTACGAATATGAGAGCGGCCTCTACAAAAAAGGGATGAAGTACATCGCCGGTATCGACGAAGTGGGCCGGGGGCCTCTCGCGGGGCCTGTGACGGTGGCAGCGGTCATCCTGAAGCCGCACTGGTTCGCGGCGGGACTGAACGATTCGAAGCAGGTGACGCCTCACCGCCGGGAAGAACTGGCGGAAAAAATTCACGCCGAAGCGGAAGATGTGTCCATTGTGAGCCTCTCTCCCGAAGAGATCGACGAGAGAAATATTTACGAAGCCACGCTCTGCGCCATGTATGAAGCGGTGAAGCGTCTGACCGTCCGGCCGGAAGCGGTTATTGTAGACGCCATGCCCCTTCATTTTGATGTGCCCACCATTTCCCTCATCCACGGCGACGCGAGAAGCGCCTCGGTCGCGGCGGCGTCCATCGCGGCCAAAGTGTACCGGGACCATCTCATGGATGAATATGACAAGATCTATCCCGGCTACGGTTTTGCCAGAAATAAGGGATACGGCACAGCCGAGCATATCGAAGCGATCCGCCGCCAGGGGATTACCCCGATTCACCGGAAAAGTTTCGACCCAGTACGGACCATGCTCGTTGACGGGAGCGCCCATTTCTATATAGAGAAATAAATCCTTTCCTTCCAGAGGATGGATCGGTTCCTATGGAAATAATGGGAGGAAAGGTTATAATAGAAAAAGAAAATAATGATTCTATTCTTATGGAGTCACGACCACATGGAGGACCATGATGAAACAATGTATGGACGCAGACAATCTGCACCGCCGCTTGAAAAAAATCATTGGACAGGTGAATGCCATCGACCGCATGGTAGATGAGGACATTCCCTGCGAGGATATGCTGGCCCAGATCAATGCAGCCAAATCGGCGCTGCATCGGGTGGGACAGATTGTCCTGGAAGGACATCTCCAGCACTGTGTCCGCGACGGCATTCTGAAAGGGGACGCAGACAAAACCATCGCCAATTTCACGAAAGCGGTGGAACGCTTCTCTAATATTGTGTAACTGTCTCGAAGCAGGCTGCCCATCTGGCGGCTGGAACCGGTCCTTTCTTTTCTGTCACAGGGAAGGAAGGACAGGATATTTTTTTATTTTTTCCTAATACCATACCCGCTATGGTATTAGAGAAGCCTAAAATAGAAAAGAGGCGGGACTATGTACACCTTGAACTGGAAAGCGGCCGGCGCGCCATGCCTGGTGATCGGCGGGGGCCATGTGGCGCTCCGGAAGATCCGGGGGCTCCTTGCGGAAGGAGCTGATGTGACGGTCCTCGCGCCGGACGCGGCGGCAGAGATTCAGGATCTGGCAGCGGAAAAAAAGATTACCTTCCTTCCCAGGCGGTACGTGCCCGGCGATGAAGCGGGCTATGATCTGGTGGTGACCGCCTGCGGTGTGCGTGCGGCGGCAGAATCGGTGCACCAGGCGATGAAAGAAAAAGGTTTCCTCTACAACGGAGCCGATTTTCCGGAGCTTGGGAACTGCATGATTCCCGCAAAGATCCGCCGGGGGAGCCTTTCCATTACGCTTTCTACGGAAGGGAAATCCCCGGCATTTTCCAGGTATTTGAAAGAATGGCTGGCCAGCCGGATCCCGGAGAATTTCGGAGACTGGCTGGATCGGGTGGCGGCGCTTCGCGAGGAGGCCAGGCACCGCATCGGTACCAGCGAAGAGAGGGAACAATTCTGGCGGGCCGCGCTCAGCGGGAAAGCAGCGGAGCTCGCCTGCCAGGGACGATTTGAAGAGGCAGAGGAGATTATCAGACATGCAATGGGCAGTTTTGGGGCTCAATCATAAAACAGTGCCGGTCGAGATCAGGGAAAAGTTTTCTATGCCGCCGGAAAGCATTAAAAACGGCCTCCGGCATCTGGAGGATTTGCCGGGTATTTCCGAAGCGGTGGTGCTCTCTACGTGCAACCGCACAGAGATGTACGCCGTTTTATCCAGCGCGGAAGGGAAAGAATCGCTGCGCCGTTTCTTTCTGACTTTGTCAGGTACGACGGAAGCGGACGCAAAGCCGGGGTATTTCTATTATTTTGAAGGAAAGGACTGTATCCGCCATCTTTTTGATGTGGTGTCCGGTCTTGATTCCATGGTGCTTGGGGAAAGCCAGATTTTAAACCAGGTGAAGACCGCCTATACCATGGCGCTTGAGGCGAAAGCGACCGCCACCATT
>CAUBUJ010000167.1 GCA_958439155.1 uncultured Veillonellaceae bacterium | reverse complement strand
CTGCCGGGGCGGATTGAAAAGAAGAGGAAGGAAGGGCGCTCTTTCCCTATGGGACGGCGCTTTTATGTTATAATGAGAAACGATACAGATATTACCTGATGGGAGACGAACATGAATACAGATTTGATCCGAAATTTTTCCATTATTGCCCATATCGACCATGGGAAATCCACCCTGGCGGACCGGCTCATTGAGATGACCGGTACCGTGGAGAAGCGGGATATGGAAGCGCAGATCCTGGATACGATGGACCTGGAACGGGAAAGAGGCATTACCATCAAGGAGCAGTCTGCCCGCCTCCGCTACCATTATAAAGACGGACAAGTGTACACGCTGAACCTGATCGACACCCCAGGGCATGTGGACTTCAATTACGAAGTATCCCGGAGCCTGTCTGCCTGCGAAGGGGCGATTCTCATCATTGATGCCACCCAGGGCGTACAGGCCCAGACACTGGCCAATGTGTACCTTGCCCTCGACCATGATCTGGAAATCATTCCAGTGATCAATAAAATCGATCTGCCCTCGGCCGATCCGGAACGGGTCAAAAAAGAAGTGGAAAACGTGATAGGCCTCGACATGTCCGACGCGATTGAAATCAGCGCGAAAACAGGGCAGGGCGTGGACAAGGTGCTGGAAGCCATCGTGGAGCGGATCCCCGCGCCGGAGGACAACAGCAAAAAACCGCTGCGCGCCCTTATTTTCGATTCCATTTTCGATTCCTATAAAGGAGCCATCGCCTATGTGCGGGTGAAAGACGGATCGGTCCGCCCGGGGATGAATATCCGCATGATGGCTTCCGGCAAGGTCTATACCGTGACGGAAACAGGCTATTTCACGCCCTATCCGAAGCTGGATAAGGAGCTTTCCTGCGGGTCCGTGGGCTATGTCGCGGCGAGCATTAAAAATGTGCATGACTGCGAAGTGGGCGACACTATCACTACTGCGGAAAACGGCGCGGCAGAAGCCCTCCCCGGCTACCGGAAAGCGCTTCCCATGGTCTTCTGTGGTCTCTACCCGGTGGACAGCAAGGACTATGACCAGCTGAAAGAATCTCTTGAAAAGCTGAGCCTCAATGACGCGGCGCTCGAGTTCGTGCCGGAAACATCGCTGGCCCTCGGATTCGGCTTCCGCTGCGGCTTCCTGGGACTCCTCCACATGGACGTGGTCCAGGAACGGCTCGAACGGGAATACCATCTGAAACTCATCATTACCGCGCCGTCGGTGATTTACCACGTCTATAAAACAGACGGCACCATGATCGCCGTGGACAATCCGGCAGAGCTTCCGCCGACGAACAAGATTGACCACATTGAAGAACCGATCGTGAAGGTAGATATTCTTGTGCCGTCCGACATGGTGGGGCCTGTGATGGAACTCGCCCAGAACCGGCGGGGCACTTTCATCAATATGACCTATCTTGACGAGACACGGGTCAATCTCCATTACAAAATCCCGCTGTGCGAAATCATTTTCGATTTCTTCGATAAATTGAAATCCAGCACGAAAGGGTACGCCTCCCTCGACTACCAGCTCGCCGGCTATGAACGGACCGACGCGGTGCGCCTCGATATCCTGCTGAACGGCGAAATGATCGACGCCCTGTCTATCATCGTTCACCGGTCCAGCGCCGTCGCCCGCGGGCGGATTCTGGCGCAGCGCCTGAAGGAAATCATTCCGCGCCAGCTCTTCGAAGTGCCCATCCAGGCCGCGGTAGGAAGCAAAGTCATCGCCAGAGAAACCATCAAGGCCCTCCGGAAAGACGTCCTTGCCAAGTGTTATGGCGGCGATATTTCCCGGAAGAAGAAACTTCTGGAAAAGCAGAAGGAAGGCAAGAAGCGCATGAAGCAGGTAGGGAGCGTGGAACTCCCGCAGGAAGCGTTCATGGCGGTTCTGAAAAATGACTGATACTCTCGGGCTCTATCTTCATATTCCTTACTGCCGGTCCCGGTGCCGGTACTGCGGATTTTATTCCATGTCCGCCCTGCCCGATGACCGCTTCATCGCGGCGATGCTGGAGGAAATGAAAGGGTACAGCTCCCGGTTTGGAGAGAAGGCGTGCGATACCGTTTACTTCGGCGGCGGCACGCCTTCTGTGCTTTCTCCGGCGCAGCTCTCCCGTCTCATGGAGGGGGTGCGCACCTGTTTCCATGTGAGGGATGACGCGGAAATTACCATGGAAATGAATCCCTGCGATATGACAGGGGAGTATCTCGCCGCGGCGCGGAGCCTTGGGATCAATCGCCTTTCCGTAGGAGTACAGGCCCGGCAGGACAGGCTCCTGTCCGCCATCGGCCGGCGCCATACCGGGCGGGAAGCGGAGGCGGCGGTGCGCCGCGCCTTCCGCAGCGGATTCCGGAATATCAGCATCGACCTCATGTATGAACTCCCCAGGCAGAGCGTTTCCGATTTTGAAACGTCCCTCTTGTGGGCCATGCACCTTCCCATCACCCACATGTCCATTTACAGCCTCATCCTCGAAGAGGGGACGCCTTTCACCCGTCTCGCCGAGCGGGGCCGTCTTCCCCGTCCCACCGAAGGGGAAAGCTGGGCCATGTACCAGGCGATGTGCCGCATCCCTGTGCATTACGGATTTTCCCGGTACGAAATTTCCAGCTTTGCCCGCCCGGGCTTTGCGTCGAGGCACAATGAGAAATACTGGCGCCTTGATCCGTACCTGGGCCTGGGGCCGGCGGCATGTTCCCGCATTGGCCGGGAGCGGTGGAAGAATGTTCCCGGCACCGCCCAGTATGTGCAGGCCCTTCTTTCCGGTGAGCCCGTGCCGAAAGAAGTGGAAGCCCTCACAGAAAGCGATGAAATAGAAGAGTACTGTTTCCTCCATCTCCGCATGGCATCAGGAATTCCCCTCGCAGATTTCGAGAGGCGATACGGGCAGCCGGTCAGTCATTGGTATGGCCCGAAAATCACCCGGCTGAAAGAGGAAGCACTTCTCAGAGAAAAAGCGGGGACTCTTCGTCTCACTGCGAGAGGGATGGCTCTTGGCAACCTGGTTTTTGAAGAATTTCTGTTGTAATAATGATATTGATTTTCAATTCGGCTGCGTGCTATACTGAATGCATCATTAAAAATAAAGGAGTGACATAGATGAAGAAAACATTTCTCGTAGGTGGTATGATGTGTGAAAACTGCGCCGCCGCCGTAACGAAAGCGATCTCTGCTGTACATGGCGTTTCTTCTGTAAAAGTCGATCTCGCCGGCAAGTGCGCCGTCGTTGACTATGACGGCACCGCTTCTGACAAGGAAATCATGGACGCCATCGAAGATATGGGCTATGACGCCAATGGGGTCAAAGCGTAATAGAAGAGACATAGAAAGAGCCGCCTGCGGGCGGTTTTTCTATGTCGGGAAACCTATGCTCTATATAGAAAAAATCTATATTTCTTTTCTTTTTTATGATAAAGGGATATGATACAGACATTGACAACAATAGGGGGTATAACCATGTCTGTTTCGTGCATCAAAATCAATCTGAACGCGCTCCGTCACAATCTTCGCGTGATCCGCGCCCATCTGCCTAAAGAAGTGAAGACCCTCGCTGTGGTGAAAGCCAATGCTTACGGCCACGGCGCGGTCCAGACACTCCGCATCGCTCTGGAAGAGGGGTATTCTGCTGCCGCTGTCGCCCGTCCGGAAGAAGGAAAAGAACTCCGCGACGCTGGCTTCACCTGCCCCATTTATGTGCTGGGCCTGCCCCTTCCGGAAGATATGATCACCGGTGTCACCTATGATCTCACCCTTCCGGTGGATGACACGGTCGACGTGGATCGTCTCGATGAGACCGCCGCAGCCGCAGGCAAGACCGCCCGCGTGTGGATCGCTGTCGATACAGGCATGAACCGCATCGGCGTCCATCCTTCCGATGTGCCTGCGCTCTGGAAGAAACTGAAGAGCCTCGCCCATCTCAACGTATGCGGCACTTTCACCCATATGGCCACAGCGGACCACAAAGAAAAGAATGCCGCTCTTGCCCAGCTGGACCGTTTCGATGAAGCTCTGTCCCATATGGACACCTCCGGTGATTTCATCGTATCCTCCGCCAACAGCGCCGGCGTTATCGATATTCCGAGAAGCTGGCACAACCTGGCCCGTCCGGGCATTATTCTCTATGGGCCGCAGCCGTCTGA
>CAUBUJ010000166.1 GCA_958439155.1 uncultured Veillonellaceae bacterium | reverse complement strand
CCCTTCTTTCTGTGACTGGCTCCAGAGCGGTTCTTCCTATCTCTATTTTACATGATTTTTTGCTTCTTTGTAATAGCCATTGGTCAAGAAAACGCCCTGACCGGTTCTCCCTTTCTAAAAAGGAACCCGGTACAGGGCGCTTTTTTATTTATGTTCTTTATATCCCAGCTCGCGGAGGACATAGTCTTTGTTCTTCCAATCCTTCGTGACTTTCACCCACAAGTCGAGATACACCGGCATGCCAATGAGGCGCTGGATCTCTTCCCGCGCGTCCTGGCCGGCAGCCTTCAGCATGGCGCCGTTCTTTCCGATGATGATCCGCTTCTGGGAATCGCGCTCCACGAAAATGGTACACCGGATGTAAGCCTTGCCGTTTTCCCGTTCCCGGAATTCTTCCGTGTAGACGCCGATGGCATGGGGCACCTCGTCATGGGTGCGGAGAAGGAGCTTTTCCCGGACGATTTCCTGGACAATAATCCGTTCCGGCTGGTCGGTGATCATGTCGTCAGGGAAGTACTTCGGCCCTTCCGGCAGGTATTTCTCAATCATCTTCGTGAAATCATCCAGATTTTCCCCAGTCACCGCCGAGAGGGGAATGATTTCCTTGAACGGATAAATCGCGCTGTACTGGACGATCTTTTTCATGAGCTTTTCCTTGCTGATGAGATCGATCTTGCTGAGCACGAGGAAAACCGGCACTTTCTTCCCTTCGATAAGCTTTAAAATATACCGGTCCCCTGCGCCGAGAGGATCATCGCAGGCGCAGAGGAAAACAATGAGATCCACTTCATCGAGAGCGTCCACCGTGGCCTGGCGGATCACTTCGCCCAGTTTGGACTGGGGTTTGTGCATGCCCGGCGTATCGAGAAAGACCGCCTGGCAGTGATCGCCGTTCCACACGCCGGTGATTTTATTTCTCGTGGTCTGGGCGTGGGCGGAGACGATGGAAATTTTTTCGCCCAGCACGGCGTTCATGAGAGTCGACTTTCCCACGTTCGGCCGGCCTACGAGAGCTACAAAGCCCGAATGAAAGGGCGGTTCCTTCGCAAGTTCCTGATTCATAACTGCTCCTCTTTATGGTTTCTGAAACGGCCTGGGAAAGAGTTCTTCCGCCGTCAAGGTTATATAATCTGATGGGGCTTTTGCCGCGTAAATGAGGGGAATGGAAAATTCCGCCAGTACCTGCCGGCAAATGCCGCAGGGCATGGTGTATGCCTCCCGGCTCCCGCATACGGCAAGCGCCAGAAAGTCCCGCTCCCCTGCGGCAACGGCCGCGCCTATGGCATTCCGTTCGGCGCACATCCCTGCCGGATAGGAGGCGTTTTCCACATTGCATCCCGCAAAGAGGCGTCCCTCTCGGGTGAGCACCGCCGCGCCTACAGGAAAGGACGAATAAGGCGCGTACGCCCGGCTCCGTGCCGTTTCTGCCGCTTCGATGAGGCGGCGGATGTCCTCAGTCTTCACTGACGATCCGCTCCAGGCCGCACGCGGAGAGGATCGCTTCTTCCGCAGCGCGCATTTCTTTCTTTTCTTCCGGGTCGTAATGGTCATAGCCCAGAATATGGAGGAAGCCGTGCACCGCGAGATACGCCATTTCCCGTTCCTTGCTGTGGCCGAATTCTTCTGCCTGCTCCACGGCCCGGTCCAGGTTGATCACGATATCGCCCAGTTCGCTTTCCTCTTCAGGCACATCGTCCTCCCCTTCATTCAGCGCGAAAGAAAGCACGTCCGTCGGCGCGTCCACGTCGCGGTACTCCCGGTTCAGTTCATGGATAACCGGCCCATCACAGATGAGCACGCTGATTTCCGCCGTGTCCGGCACCTTCTGGAGCTCTGCCCCCTTGGTGAGAACTTTCCGGATGAGCGCTTCCAGTTCGTCGCTGTAGTAGCGCATATTGCTGTAATTGATTGTAATTTCCATAGCCTCTCCTTAGTCTCTGTGTTTTCTCCGCAGTTCCTGCTGCTTCTTGTCTTCTTCATAAGCGTGGATGATCGCTGCCACCAGGTCATGGCGGACCACGTCTTCTTCGGTGAACTGGACCTGCTCAATATCGGGCACTTTTTTCAGCACCCGCACCGCGTCGATAAGCCCGCTCTTCACATGAGGGGGCAAGTCAATCTGGGTCACGTCGCCGTTCACCACCATTTTCGAACGAAATCCAAGGCGGGTGAGGAACATTTTGATCTGCTCCACCGTCGTATTCTGCGCCTCATCAAGGATGACGAAGGATTTCTCGAGAGTCCGTCCCCGCATGTACGCGAGCGGCGCCACTTCGATGACCCCTTTCTGCTGGAGGTGAAGAAATTCTTCCGGGCCGAACATGGCAAGAAGCCCGTCAAAGAGGGGGCGCAGGTAGGGATTCACCTTCTCCTGCATATCCCCGGGAAGGAAACCTAATTTTTCTCCCGCTTCTACCGCAGGCCGCACGAGAATGATCCGGTCCACATCGTGATTCTTCAGGTAAAATGCGGCCAGCGCCACTGCGAGGTAGGTCTTGCCCGTCCCGGCAGGGCCGATGCCGAAGGTAATTGAATTGTGCCGGATCGCGTCGACGTAGCGCTTCTGCCCGGGCGTCCGAGGATGGATGGGCTTGCCGTTCTTCGTCACATTTACCGTATCCGCTTCCAGCTCATGGATAGCGTCCGGCCGGCCCTCATCATAGAATTTCATGGACTGCCGCACATGGCGCTCGCTCAGATAGATCCGCTGCTTCGCCATGCGGCGGATCTCTTCCACCACCGCCGCCGCCTTCGCTACAGCCGCTTCCTCTCCGGAAATGCGTACTACATTGCCCCGGCCCAGGATCTGGCACTGGTAATGCTCTCCAATGATCTTCAAGTACTGCGCGTCACGGGCGAGAATCCGGGATGCTTCCTGAAAATTCTCCATGACAATTTCCTGCACAAATTCACCAGCTATGGCAATCACACCTTTCTTTCCGCCGCCTCTTCAAAGGGGCGCACCGCTTTTCCTCCAATATAATCACAATGATCTCCCTGCCAGATATCACGGAACACCAGCGCCTCATCGATGCGCTTCTTGACTTCCCACCAGGGATCTCCCCCATTGACCTCGATCGTATGGGGCCCCGACGCCCGTCCTACGATGCGCTGGAGCACGATATCTTCCCGCATGGTGGAAATGAAGAGGAGCACCCGCTCGATGTACTCCGCCATCGGGAGGAGATGCACCTCTCCTGCCTCCGCCATAGCGGCAAGCTTCGTCCCCTTCACGAGGAAGAGGGAATGAAGCTTCACCTGTGTCACAGGAAGCACTGAAATAAGCCGCGCTGTCTCCGACACATCGAGGCGGTCATCCCAGGGCAGATCGGCAATCACATGGGCGCAGAGATCGAACCCATACCGCCCGATACGGAGCGCTGCGTCCACAAATTCCGCGATGCCATGGCCGCGCCGCAATATCTGGAGGGTGTGGACATTCGCCGTCTGAAGGCCCAGCTCGATGGTAATGTCCACGCCGTATTGGGCTGACACCTCCTGGAGAATCTGCAGGTACCCGTCAGAAATGCAGTCTGGCCGGGTGGAAACATCGAGTCCGACGATCCCCGGATAGGCCGCGGCTTCTTCCATCCACGACCGGAACCGGTCCATCTCGGCGTAGGTATTGGTGAAATTCTGGAAATAAGCGATAAATTTCTTCGCCTTGTACTTCGGCCCGATATGGGCAATACTCCGGGAAAGCTGCGCCGTAATGGGAAGACCTACAGCGCGGGTCTCATAATCGGCGCCGATGGTGCCGCAGAAAATACATCCTCCTGTGCCGAGAGTGCCGTCCCTATTGGGGCAGGTCACAGAAAGCGCCACAGGCACCTTGTAGACCTTCTCCCCATACTTCCCCTTCAGCCAGTCCGAATAAACGCGGTATCTCCCCATGCCCTCTCCTTGAAACAGCATTTAGCATTTAGCATTTAGCATTTAGCTTTTAGCTTTTAGCTTTTAGCTGTTCGTATCATTTTCTGCTTTCAACTTGCTATTTATACTATACCATTTCATGCGATAGAAATACACAGGAAACTGGCACCCGGCGGGAAGCCGCAAGGGAAAGCGCAGAGATTTGGTACGCCGCTGGGAAGTCCGGAGTCTGAAGAGAAATAGGAAGAAATTTTATAAAAGCCGTCAAGAACAGCACCG
>CAUBUJ010000165.1 GCA_958439155.1 uncultured Veillonellaceae bacterium | reverse complement strand
CTTCCGCTTCCCTCTTCAGACTTCAGACCTCAGACTTTTGACTCCGCCGCCAATGAGGCACTTCCGGTCCCTTCTGTATATGACAGCCAGAGCCCAGCCCGTTCGGCGCCAGAGAACTATTAAAATCCCGCCGCAGGCGGCACCGCCCCTCTGCGCCCTGTACTTTGCTCTCTGCGCCTCACTCCCATGACGCACCATCCTTCCCCGGCAGTCATGCAGAGTACGCAACAAAAAAGCCCGGGCATCGCCCGGACTTTTTTTTACTGCCCCTTCACAGACCGTCTGAGGAGCAGAAGAGCCGCCACGGTAAGAACCGCGCAGAGGACGGCCATGCACATGCCAAGGGACACCGAGCCCTGCTCAAATTCCCGCATGATGAAGGTGGAAATGACGAGCGTATTCGGCGGGGCGATGAGGCTTGGCGCCACCAGTTCCCGGAGGGAAATGATGAAGGTCATCATCCATCCCGCGGCGATGCCTTTGAGGAGGAGGGGAAAGGTAATGCGCCTGAAAATATAGAAGGGACCGGCCCCGAGGACCCGCGCCGCTTCGATGAGGCTGCCGCTGATCTGGGAGAAGGAGGCAGTCACGTACTGCACCGTGAAAGGCAGGAAGAGAATTACGTAGGTCACGATGAGGATGCCCAGAGTATTGTAGAGAGGCAGGAAAGCATAAATGGCGTTATAGAAGAGCATGACGCCGATCACAAGGACAATGCCTGGAAGCATTTCCGGCAGAAGGCTCACCGCTTCCATGAGCGCCCCTCCCCGGCGGGCGCGGCGGATCACCAGGACGATCGCCGTGCCGAGGGCGGCGCAGATCGTCGCTGCTGCCAGGCCGATAAGGAAGGTATTTCCCATGGCGGCGAGAGCGTCATTTTCATCGGAGGCGAAGAGCTCGCTGTAATGGGCGAGGGTGAAATTGCCCGCTGCCATGCCGAAGCCGCGGAGTTTGATCAGGGATGTGGTGATGATGGAAAAATAAGGAATGACGATGGCAAGGAAAAGAATCAGTCCCACATAGGCCCAGGCGCACCACGAAGCGATGCCGTGGAGCGGGCGCAGGCGGAGACGCTGTCCTTTGCCGGATACGAGGCGGTAACTGGCTCTGGCAGTGATGCGGTGCTGCACCATCCACAAAAGGAGGCAGATCGTCACCAGGACGGAGGCGAGTACCGCAGCGCTGCCAAAGGAAATGGGGGCGACCGCGGCGTAGCGGTGAATGTCGGTGGTGAATACGTCAAATCCGATGCGCCGCCCGAGAGTGTAGGGCGTGCCGTATTCAGAGAGAGTCTTCACGAAGACGAGAAGCGCCGCGATGGCATAACTTCCAGAGAGCAGGGGGAGGAGAATTTTTCTCATCTGCAAGGTCCAGCCCGCGCCGAGGACAGACGCTGCTTCTTCCAGACTGGAAGGGATATTTCCCATGGCGTTTTTCAGAATAGTCACCATGAAGGGAAAGATATGGAGACTCATCACCAGCACCAGGCCGCCGAGCGTGAAGAAAGGGGGAAACCCTTCCGGAAGGCCCGGCACCATCTGGGAGAGAAGGCCCCGTTTCTGCATGAAAAGGATCCACCCCATAGACGCGATGTAAGGGGGCGTCATGAAGGGGATGAGGAAAAGAATATCGAAATATGTATGCCGGGAAAAGTCCGTCCGGGAAAAAAGGTATGCCAGAGGCAGGGCGATCACGGTAGACGTGAGGACCACGAGCACACCCAGAAGGAGGGAATTGCCGATCATATGAGCGTTTCCTGTTTCTGAAAGAATGGCCGCGGCATAAGAAAAATCAAGGCGTCCCTCTGCGGTGACAGCCTTGATAAAAATAGAAGCCAGCGGACACAGGATCAGAAAGACCAGGAGCGCTCCCATGAGGAGGAACGCCGGCTGTTTCAGAAGCTGTGATTTCATCATTTACTTGCAGAGCTCGTTCAGCTTCTTCGCCGTGTCAGACGCGATCTTCATCATCTTGTCCCATTCCGGCGTGATCTGCGGGATCTTGGAGAGAGGCGTGCCCTTCGCTTCTACATCGGTCCGGCCCGGGATGAGGTAGGCGTCAGCTACCATTTTCTGCACTTCGTCAGAGAGGAGGTAGTCCATGAATTTCTGGGCGTTTTCCTTGTCCGGCGCGGATTTCATGATCATCGCAGGGCGGGGATTGACGATGGTGCCGCTCTTCGGGTAGTAAATCTTGAGCGGTTCCCCTTTCTTCATGGCGGTGTAGGCGTTGTAATCCACGCCGGCCACAAGGATCCCCACTTCACCGGTGGTGACTGCTTCAAGGGCCGCTTTATTGGCGCCGGGCACTTTCATGCCGTTCTTCGCCATGCCTTCAAGAGCGTCCCAGCCGTACTTATTGACGTAGCCTGCGAGAAAATCTTTCGCGGCGCCCGATTTTTCCGGGTCCGGAATGGCGAGCTGTCCCTTGTACTTCGGGTCAGAGAGTTCCGCCCAGTCCGCGGAAAGTTCGGGGATGACTTTCGTATTGTAAATGACGCCTACCGCGGAGGCGCTGTAACCGACGAGCTGGTTCTCATTGTCCAGGAAAGCTTTGTCAAGTTTCTCTGCGTTCTGCGGCTTGTAAGAAGCGAGCTCTCCCTTCTGTTTCATGGAAAGGCCGTCTGACCAGGACGCGAGAATGACCACGTCCGCCGCGGGATTGGCCTTCTCCGCTTCCAGGCGTGCCAGAATTTCACCAGTGGTGCCCTGGAACTGTTCCACTTTGATGCCGGTCTTGGCTTCAAATCCTTTGGCGATCTTGTTGGAAAGGCCTGCCGGAGAGGGCATGTAAACCGTCACTTTTCCGCCGGACGGTGCCTGCGCGGAAGAAGCGGCAGGGGCGCTCTTGCCGCCGCATGCGGCAAGGGACATGGCCAGGCAGAGGCCGGCACCTAAAAGAGCGAGTTTTTTCATTTTGGACTGCATAGTAAGACTCCTTTTGCAATGAAATGTCTAACAGGAATATAGGGGAAATCCCGGGCTAAGCCGGGGAAGGAATGGTGACAATATCCTGGGGCCGCACGTAGATGGAGACGGTTTCTCCCGGAGCGTGCCGGCGCTGTGCCGGGATGGTCCAGTCTTTTCCTTCGCGGCGGAGATGGAGCCGGTACGTATAGCCGAGAAACTGGGAGGATACCACAGAAGCAGTGAATGGATACGCTCCGGGCGTTTCCTGGAGGGAACCTTTTTCCGGGCGGAAGAGCCGGGATGAGTCGATCCAGTTGGAAGAGCCTACGAAACGGGCAGCAAAGGCAGTGGCAGGATGGTTGTAAATCTCTTCCGGCGGGCCCCACTGCTCGATCTTTCCTTTGGAAATGACCGCAATGTCATCGCTCATGCTCATCGCTTCCGCCTGGTCATGGGTGACGAAGACTGCTGTAATGGAAAGGCGCCGCACCAGTTCCCGGATCTCAACGCGCATCTTTTCCCGGAGAAGCGCGTCCAGCGCGGAGAGAGGCTCATCGAAAAGGATACATGCCGGTTCGGTTACCACGGCTCTCGCGAAGGCTACCCGCTGCTGCTGGCCGCCGGAGAGTTCATCCGGACGGCGGGCGGCCAGATCTTCCAGCTGCACCATGGCGAGGGCTTTCTTTACTTTTTCCTCCAGATGGTCCGTCTTTCCTGCGGCACGGAGGCCGAAGGCTACATTATCAAAGACCGTCATATGGGGCCAGAGTGCGAAATCCTGGAAAACGAAGCCGAGTCCCCGTTTTTCCGGCGGGACGAAGACGCCCTTTTCGCTGGAATAGACCACCTTTCCGCCGAGGGAAATGGTGCCGCTGTCAGGCCGCTCCAGTCCGGCGATCATCCGGAGAAGCGTCGTCTTGCCGCATCCAGAAGGTCCCAGAAGGGTGGTAAAGCTTCCATCTCGGATGGAGAGGGAAATATTCTGTATGACCGGCTTATTTCCAAAGGATTTATTGACGCCGGAGAGAATGATATTCATGATTTCCTCCTTTATATGGTTTTATTATAGGAAGCGGAGGACAATGGCCTGTCAAGGGAATGTAAATGTTTGGTTACAGAAAGAGCGCTGGGAAGCGCCCTTTCATTGACAAGGATGGGCAGGTAGGATACAATAATTCCGTTAAACCATGGAAGGGTGTCCGAGCGGTTGAAGGAGGCGGTCTTGAAAACCGTTAACTTCGCAAGAGGTTCATGGGTTCGAATCCCATCCCTTCCGCCAGA
>CAUBUJ010000164.1 GCA_958439155.1 uncultured Veillonellaceae bacterium | reverse complement strand
ACTCTGCGCTTCCCTTCAGGTACACGACGAAATGGACGTCATCCCGACCGGCCGTTATTTCCGCTTCATGGGGAATCACAAATAACGTGCAATGATTTGAGGAGTGGAGGGATCTTGCGGGTCCCCTTTCTGGTGAATCTTTCGTCAAGATCGAGAGTTCGCCCCGGGGAGGAAAGGGTGCCAGTGGTCACGCTTTCCGGCGCTAAGATTGGTCTGTAAGGGCTTCCTATATCGCGCCGCGGGCCGACGGAGGAGGCTGAGAGGGGATGGGCCTGGGGATACACTGGTTTTAAACCCGCTATGCAGGCAAAGCCAAAATATAAAAAGCCCTTCCTTATTCCGCTTTAGACCTCAGACCCCAGACCTTTGGCCCCGTACAAATGATGCACCAGCCGCCAAAAGCCAGCCGCCAACAGCCAACAGCCAACAGCTAAAAGCTAAAAGCTAAAAGCTAAAAGCTAAAAGCTAACAGCTAACAGCTAAGAGCCAATCATGAAACCATACTCGTATGCGCACATACGGCTATTATACAATTTATCTATACACCCCATGCGTTTTACCACTTTGACCTATGGCCTCTTTTCCTTCAAACTAAAAGTACTACTGTGGATGAACGGCATCTTCCGGCACGGCCGGGGGTGATCCACAGGTCTACTGCGGGCTCCAGAATGAAATAGGCGTATCCTTCATGGCTGGAGATTCTGCTGCTTGCAGCGGATAGGGGGAATGAAGTATGGTGGATTTTCTGAATTTGATTGACAGTTATGTGTGGGGGCCGCCGCTCCTGGTGCTTCTCGTGGGGACGGGCATCTTCATGACCATCCGCACGGGGCTGGTGCAGATTCTCCGTCTGCCCCTCGCGTTCCAGCTCATTTTCTCTACCGGCCAGAATAAAGACGCCGGGGACGTATCGAGTTTCAAGTCGCTCTGTACGGCGCTGGCGGCGACAGTGGGGACCGGCAATATTGTAGGGGTGGCCACAGCCATCCATGCCGGCGGTCCCGGGGCGCTTTTCTGGATGTGGATCGCCGCGTTCTTCGGCATGGCTACGAAGTTTGCGGAAGGGACGCTTGCGGTGCGTTTCCGTGAGACTGACGCCAACGGCAATATTGCCGGCGGGCCCATGTACTATATCAAAAACGGCATGGGGGAGAAATGGAAATGGCTCGGCGGAATGTTTGCCGTATTCTGCATCTTCGCCGCCATTTTCGGCGCCGGCAATACGACCCAGGTCAATGCGATCGTAGATATTGTGCACATTACATTCGCCGTGGATACGCTCTGGACGGGGATCCTTCTCTTCCTGCTGGTGGCAGCCATCATTTTCGGCGGCCTCCAGTCCATCGCGAAAACTTCCAGCAAGATCGTGCCGGGCATGGCGCTGCTCTATTTTGTCACCACCGTGACGGTGCTTCTTATGTTTGCTGACGCGATCCCCCAGGCGGTCATGCTGGTTCTATCTAATGCGTTTACACCGGCTGCGGCTTCCGGGGGATTCCTCGGGGCGACGGTACTCATGGCCATGCAGAGCGGCATTGCCCGCGGGGTCTTCTCCAATGAGTCCGGCCTGGGTACGGCGCCGATCGTAGCGGCAGCGGCGAAGACCCGGTGGCCTGCCGAGCAGGGCCTCGTTTCCATGACGGGCACTTTCATTGATACGATCATCATCTGCACCTTGACAGGGCTTACCATCATCATTTCCGGCCAGTGGATGACCGATGTGAACGGCGCGGCCCTCACGAGCGCGGCTTTTTCCATGGCCTATCCGGTGATGGGAAATATCATCCTCACCTTCTGCCTGGTGCTCTTCGCGTTCACTACCATTCTCGGGTGGAATTACTACGGCGAGCGCTGCGTGGTCTACCTTTTCAGCACGAAGGCGATCCTGCCGTACCGTCTTGTCTTCATCACCATGACGCTGGTGGGATGCTTCATGAAGCTCGACGCCATCTGGGCCCTCGCGGATATTCTAAACGGCCTCATGGCCTTTCCAAACCTGATCGCCCTCCTCTGCCTTTCCGGGGTCGTTTCGGAAGAGCTGAAGAAATTCATTCATTACCGGAAGACCGGGGTGGACCTCAATGCAGTTTCCGTCAAAGATGAAGAGCAGGTTCTGGTGGCGGAAGACAGGCCGATGAAAAAATAAGGAAATATAAAAGAACGGGTTCCCCGGGAAGGGAATTCCGTTCTTTTCTGCTGCCTAAGAGGAGATGGAAATCACAGAACCAGTGCCTATGTATTGGATTTTTGTGCCCAGTTCTTGACGGAGCTTTTTAAAGGGGCGCTTTCCTGTACAATGGCAGGTGTATACCCCGGAAATGACTCCTCTTTGCACCATGCGGACCAGTACTTCTATTGACGGGGTGTCCATTCTTCCTATTCCGAATTTGGGGAAAGGGATGAGGTGGAGTCCCCCGACGATGGCACAAGGAAAGGCATTGGGAAGAAGAGTGGAGACTCTCTGCAGGATGGCAGGGAGTCCGGAATGGCAGCATCCTGTAAAAATGACAGATCCGAAGCCGGTTTGAATGACAAGAACCACTTCATGGGAAAAGTCGTCGCGTACACCGCCGGAGTAAAGGAGGCGGGACAAGGGACCGTGAAATCCTGAGACAAGGTATGTATTGTTATCGACAGCATGAAATTTGTCGACAAGATAAGTTCGCCCTTTCCACTCGTCTGGAAAGCGGCGGTTGTCTCCGATGGAGAAGGAGAGCCCGCAGACACGCATGGAAAATTTTTGAAAAATATGTTTTGACAGGTAAATCCTGGCGCTTTGATTGAACTCAAGGAAGGAAGAGAGTCCGCCTATGTGGTCCTTGTGTCCATGAGACAGGATGACCGTATCAATGGATGACAGATCTACACCCATACCGGCGGCATTTCCGATAAGATGAGATCCATCTCCCGTATCGAGCAGTATCCGACGGTCTTTTGTTTCTACGTATAGAGAAAGACCGTGTTCGGCATGAAGAGAAGGGGGAGCGCCGGGAGCGATCCTGTCATCGATGAGAGTTTTTATGATCATATGATTGTCCTGTAAAAAAAGACAGCTCTGCGAGAAGGCTGCCTTTTTTCTTTTACTTCTTTAGATTGTATTCTGGGAACCAAGCACGGCGGTGATCTTGTGCTTCACCATTTCGTAGACCGCCTGACGGCCTGCTTTGAGGTAAACCCGGGGATCGAAATTTTCCGGATTCTTTACGAGGCTTTCCCGGATGGCGCTCGTCATGGCAAGGCGGATGTCGGTATCAATATTGATCTTGCATACCGCCATGTGGGCTGCTTTATTGAGCATGTCTTCCGGCACGCCCTTGGCGCCCTGCACATGGCCGCCGTATTCGTTGCATTTCTGGACGAATTCCTGGATGACCGTGGACGCGCCGTGGAGGACGATGGGGTAGCCCGGGAGGAGCTTTCCCACTTTTTCAAGGCGGTCATAGTCGAGGTAGGGGTCGCCTTTGTACTTGTACGCGCCGTGGCTCGTACCGATGGCGATAGCCAGAGAGTCGCAGCCGGTGAGGCTCACAAATTCCGCCGCCTGGTCCGGATCGGTGAAGAGGGCGTCTTTTTCAGACACATTCACATTGTCTTCCACACCGGCGAGACGCCCCAGCTCGGCTTCTACCACGACGCCGTGGGCATGGGCGTATTCTACGACCTGCTTCGTGAGGCGCACATTTTCTTCGTAAGGATGCTTGGAGCCGTCGATCATGACAGAAGTGAAGCCGCCGTCGATGCATTCTTTGGCGATTTCAAAGGTGGAGCCATGGTCCAGGTGAAGCGCTACCGGAATATCCGGATACTGGGCGACAGCAGTTTTGACGAGATCGACGATGTAATTCTGTCCGGCAAATTTCCGGGCCCCTTCCGAAGCCTGGAGGATAACCGGGGATTTTTCCTCAGCAGCGGCCTCCATGATGCCCTGGATGATTTCCATGTTGTTCACATTGAACGCGCCGATGGCATAATGACCGGCATAGGCTTTTTTGAACATTTCCTGAGTTCCGACGAGCGGCATAGGGTTCCTTCCTTTCGTTTCCGCGGCACAGTGCCGCATTTGGAATCATGTACATTCCAAAAATAATAAGTGTATACAATTTCCCTTTCAAAGCATCGCTTTCAGGGGTTTCAAACCATCAGGTATATCTTATCTTGAAAGAATGGAAAATATTTTCAAGAATAGAATACCCTTATAATTATACT
>CAUBUJ010000163.1 GCA_958439155.1 uncultured Veillonellaceae bacterium | reverse complement strand
AGCTAACAGCTAACAGCTAACAGCTAACAGCTAACAGCTAACAGCTAACAGCTAACAGCTAAGAGCTAACAGCTAACAGCTAAGAGCTAAGAGCCAATAGCTAAGAGCTAAGAGCTAAGAGCCAATAGCTAACAGCCCGTCGGCCATGCGCTGCAGTGCATACCACCCAGGCGATTTCCGCCCATTTACCAGGGCTTCAAAAATCGGTACAATATAGAAAAATCCATTGCATTTCATAGAAAGGAATGATCCTATGACAAGAGAAGAACGTGTAAGAGCGGCGCTGGCCGGTGAGGAAGTAGACCGCGTCCCTGTATCGGTATGGTTCCATTTTTCCGCGGTTGACCAGGACCCGGTGTCTCTCGCAGAGGCGGAAGCGGATCTGGTGGAGAAGTATGATTACGACTTCATCAAAATGATGCCTTTCGGCAATTACGGCATCCAGGACTTCGGCGCGAAGCTCGACATTTTCTGCCAGCCCAACAAGCCGGTCCTCCTGGCAGAACCGGGCGTGAAATGCATCGACGACTACTGGAATCTGAAACCGATCTCCGGCCTTCAGGGCACCTACGGCAAGCAGGTGGAATTTGCCCGGATCCTGTCCAAACTGGTGAAGCCCCACACCCCCTTCATCCAGACCATTTTCAGCCCACTTACCACGCTCCACAAGCTCACCGGCGGCAAGGTCCTCGAAGATATGCGGGAGGACCCGGAAGCGGTACATCATGCTCTCGCGGTGATCACCGCTGTGACGGAAGACTTCATCCGTTACAACATTGACGCCGGCGTTTCGGGCTTCTTCTTCGCCACCCAGGACGCGCAGAAGAAACTCCTCTCCCTCGATGAATTCAAAGAATTCGCTGAATTCTACGATAAGGAAGTCATTAACAGCTACGTGAAGAAGACCTGGTTCAATGTGGTTCATCTCCATGGTCTCGATGTGTACTTTGATGAAATTGAGGAAAATTATCCCCGTACCGCTCTCTCCTGGCACGACCGCAATACATCGCCCTCCCTGGCGGAAGCGAGAAAGCTCACCGACAAACCTTTCGTAGCCGGCATCCGCGCTGCGACGAAGCTCGTAGACGGCAAGGAAGTGCGCGATGATATCGTGAAAGACGGCACGCCGGAAGAAATCATCACCCACATTCACGAAGCCATCGACAGCGTCGGCGGCAAAGGCCTCCTCATCGGCCCGGGCTGCGTCGTCGATCAGGAATGCCCGGAAGAAAATCTCCGCGCTGTCCGCGCCGCGGTAGAACGGTAATTATAGAAAAAGGCATGGCTCTTTGGGAGTCATGCCTTTTTTGTTGGGGCTGCTCATTGGCAGCGGGGCCCGCGGTCTGAAGTCAGAGGTCTAAGGTCTGAAGAGGGAAGAAGAGCCGCCTGCGGCGGGATTTGGAAAGGCCCTCAGGCGCCGGGCGGGCTGGGATTCTACGAATTGTGCGTCATCTCGACCGGTCGTTATAACTTTGGATGGTGATGATGGAAAATGGACAATGATTTGAGGAGTGGAGAGATCTTACGGGGTCCTCCATTGTCTCGCATTGGGAATAGGAGTCCATTAGCATTCCACCCATGGTTTTCTTTTTTCCAATGGATTCCATTGGGGGAAGTTCATTTCTTTCTTTGTCCGGACAAAGAAAGAAACGAACCAAAGAAAGAAAACCGCCGGCCAGTCTTGCTCGGCCTTGCTCCGATTCTCTACGGCGGGCAGCTCGAAACTCGCTTCGCTCAGACAGTCGAGCTGCTTAATCCGCCTCCGCTCATCTCCGCATCCCTGCGGGCCGGCCGGACTGCGAATGGCCGGGGAGCTGAATGGGATTTTGACGTGTGTCGCAGGCGCGCGGTCCCAGGTGCTGAGTTTGCCTGTGGTGTCATGCTCACGGCGGGAAGCGGTGCTGCCTGCGGCAAATTTTCTAAGGCTCCGCCGCCCATTGACCTGCGGCGGCGTACTGCCGCTCTGCGCCCTGCACTTTGCGCTCTGCGCTTTTCTTCGAAATTGGCGTCATCTCGACCGGGCGTACGCGGCGGAGTGGGGAGGTTGGAACAAAGAAGTACGGAAAAGAGTGGAGAGATCTTACGTATTCGGCTGTCAATGGTGTACGATTCTTCTGTGATCCTGAGGACTTCTCCCAGTTCTAATGGACGGGGAGCTGAATGGGATTTTGATGTTCCTATGTATGATGCGTGATTCCAGGTGCAGTGATTGCGATTATCGGCATGCGTACAAACCCAAAGCGGAAATATGACACTGTACAGGGCTCGCCCCTTTTGGGGAGAGCTAGCCAAGGGCCTGAGAGGGGCTGGGCCTGCGTACGAGGTGGTTTTTAGCCCGTTATGCGCGGCGAAGCCAAATATAAAAAAAGCCTTTCCTATTTCCCCTTCCGACTCCAGACTCCAGGCTTCAGACTCCACACCAATGATGCACCGACTGGCCCCAGACCCCAGACCTTAGACCTCAGACCATGGGCCCCGCTCCCATGACGCACCATCCGCTAACAGCTAACAGCTAACAGCTAAAAACAGACATACTTCTTGTGAGAAAAAGCGATTGTACTATACAATGGAAGAAAAGAGCGGAGGGATGTGTCATGGAAAAGAAGACAATGAATTTTGTGCAGCTTCTCGCGGCGCGGATGACAATGATGATGTGGCTGAAACAGCAGACCGGCCTTGTGTTTGAAGATGTGGAATATGTGGGAACGATCGAGCGGCATGGCATGCTCCACTATATTTTCCGTTTCCGTTATGGGAAGGAACCGTGGCGTCTCGGCGTGGCCGGCGGGTATATTTCGGAAGACGATATAGGCCCTCATCCTTATGTGGGAAGCGAGATGGACGAATTCCAGCGGAAAACCATGGAGAAGAAAGCAGCCCTGCTTGTGGATACGATGCATGATATCGCGGAAGCAGGCGCTTCTGGAGAGAAGAATCAGATTTCGCGTTTCCAGCTGCAGCCGGAAACTTCGGACACCCCTCCCCAGGGCGGCAGATCTTTACGGGAGGAGACGGCTTGCCAGGCCCTTTTTGTGCCGGATACGAAATTGCCCAGTATGGAGGCGGTCCAGAAACGGCTGCGTGAGACCTGGTACGCCAGAGAAGTGAGCATCCAGGAGGTATCCAGAGCAGAATGGCAGATTACGCTCGATGGCTATACCTTCTTCGCTCATATCAAGCCGGTGCCGGTGCCTTTTCAGGAAGAACTGCGCCGCCACAGAGAGCCGCCTGCGCCGGACATGGCCAAATGCCGCTCTATCGTGGTGGTGAGCACCTTCGCTGATAGAAAAGAACTGTTCCGGTGGTGCCCTCTTTTCGCAAAGCTGGTGGACTCCCTCATGGAAGTGTGCCGCGCGCCGGGCGTGCTGAGCGGACAGGTCGCGACAGACAGAGAAGAATATGGGGAGCATCTTCTCGCCAGTCTGGAACGGGATCAACTGCCTATATTCAATTTCTGCCAGTGCATGGTGACAGAGAAAAATCACCGGGAGATCGTCATTGCTATGAACGGGACAGGCTCCCTTGGGCTTCCGGCGGCAGAGCTTCATGGGATTTATGATGACGACTGGGAAGAGTGGAAAGACCGTTGGACGCTGGATCTGGTCTATCTGACGGTGGATCTTCTTATGGGGAAATACAAGAAATCCGACAGCTTCTGCAACGGCAGGAGCGGCCTGCACTATTATATAGATGATCCGGAAAAACCGGACTGCCGGGACGGCATCGCCTTCCATGAATGGGGATACTTGCTGGATGATCTGGACGATGTGCAGCAGAGCGCTGCGCGGAAGGGAATCTCTTTGAAGAAAATCGCGGAAGCGATGAAGCGCATCGCCTGGTTTACCCGCTGGGCCTGTGAAGCAGACTTGATCTATGCCGATAGAAAGGCGCGGTATGAAGCGTACCTGAACCGGCCCGCCCATAAAGGAGACTGGCGCTATGCGGTCTACTATGCAGGAGGCATGGGACTGGCCAGCGATTTTATCCGGAGAAAGGCCCGCTTCTTCGTAGAGGGCTACTACCTTTCCAGAGCGACCCAGGGATATAAGAAAGATCTCGCGGCATACGCGAAACGGAAACTGAAAGGCACGAAATGGGAAGCCAAGGCGCGCCTTGCCGGGCAGAACGCCTTCGCCTATCTGCCATGGGATGAAGAAACTTACCAGGATGTAGCAGCGATCATCCAGAAACGCTATGAATCATGGCAGAAGGCACAAGCCGCATCCCGCGAGGATACCGCC
>CAUBUJ010000162.1 GCA_958439155.1 uncultured Veillonellaceae bacterium | reverse complement strand
TCTGGTATGACAAGCCGCCCCTCTTTTACTGGCTGGAGGCGGCTTTCTTTTCTGTTTTCGGCATTTCCACCTTTTCCGCGCGCCTTCCGTCAGCGCTGATTGCCGCAGGAACGGTGCTCTATACGTACAGCGCGGCGCGGCGCCTCCTCGATGAGAAGACCGCTTTCCTGGGTGCTCTCATTCTCGCGTCGTCCCTCGAATTTACGGTCATCGCCCGGTCCTCTGTGACAGACATGACCCTGACAGCGGCGCTCACCGCGGCGCTCTTTTCTTTCCTGGAACGCCGCTATGTGCCGGCTTACATCGCCTGCGGTCTGGCGCTTCTCGCAAAAGGACCAGTGGGATTCGGCTTCCCTGCGCTCATCGTGGCGATCTGGCTCGCGGCGCAGAAACAATTCACCTGGAAGCCCATCATGGCCCTCCGGTGGTACTGGGGCATTCCCCTCGCCTGCGCCGTAGGCCTTCCGTGGTACCTCTACATGACTGCCGTCCATGGGAGCGCCTTTGTGGATACCTTCCTGGGCTACCACAATCTGACCCGCTTCGCTCAGCCGGAACACGCCGGACAGGATCACTGGTGGCTCTACATCGTGGTGCTCGCCGCAGGGTGTTTCCCCTGGAGCGGCGCAGTCTTTTCCATGCTGGGCCGGTGCCGGTCGTTTGCGAAAAATCCGGTGACGCTCTACCTTCTCGTATGGGCAGGATTCATCTTCCTTTTCTTCTCCGCTTCGTCGACGCAGCTTTTCTCGTATATCCTTCCCATGTTCCCGCCGCTTTCCCTTCTGGCAGCGCTCTACCTGCGGGAACTCACCAAGACGGGCCCCTCCAGGACGTTCACGGCGGCTCATATTTTTTTCCTTCTCCTCACCGCAGGGGCTCTTGCCGCAGCGCCTCTTATGCCGGCAGGGGGACTCTTCGTGAAATACGGCGTGCCCCTCCTTCTGGCCGCAGGCGGGCTGGGCGGTCTCTATCTGTGGCGGAAAGGCCATTTCTCCCGGTTCTGCCTCATCCAGTGCGCTCTGTCGCTCACGCTCACCCTCTTCGTGTGGACCGCCTATGCTCCGGCGGTGCAGGAAGATTTCACCTCGGCCCACCTGTCGGCAAAAGTGCTCGCCACAGAGCGGGATGACCGGCCTCTCTACATCGATCCTTTCTACCGGCCCGCTTCCGCTTTTTACCACGATCTCTACGGAAAGAAAATGCCTGATCTGGAAAAGGGAGAGGCCCCCGTCGAAGGGCCTGCGTACCTGCTGGTCCAGAAAAAAGTATGGAAAGACTGGCCTGACGCAGAAAAAAGCAAATGGCGCACCGTGTGGGAAGAAAAGCACAGCCTTTTCCTGAAAAAATCCTGACAATACGCCTGACATTTCATATAATAAAGGGAAGGATACGCCTTTCCTGGAGACAAAAACTCTGATGCGCCGCCGTATCAGAGTTTCCTTTGTCCCCGGTATTTTCAATATGACAAAGAAGAGGAACCTATGACCCGATCCATCCGCTTTTCCGTCCTGCTGCTTCTGATTTTTCTCTCGTCGCTCTGCTTCTTCCTGTGGGGCACGGCGGGCATGCCCGTCACCGATCCGGTGGAGTCCAATTACGCTCTCACCGCAAAAGAAATGGTGCTCTCCGGAGACTGGGTCTCGCCGCAGATTTACGGCAAGTACTGGTATGACAAGCCCGCGCTCGTCTACTGGATGCTTTCCGCGTCGTACACCCTCTTCGGCTTTACTGATTTCGCATCCCGCTTCCCAGCGGCTCTCTGCGGCGCGCTGTCGGTGGTGCTCATGGTGTACTACATGAAGCGCATCACCGGCCGGCGGGATACCGCGCTCTGGACCGGGGCATTTCTTGCGACGTCTCTCGAATTCTGGATCATTTCCCACGCGATCATTACGGACAGCATGCTCTTCCTCTTCACCGTGCCGGCGCTCTTCTCCGCCTATATAGGCATCACCGAAGAACGGGCACTTCCCATGGCCATCGCTTATGGCGCCGCCGGGATCGCATGCCTTGCGAAAGGCCCGGTGGGGCTGGTACTGCCTGGGATTATCCTTTTCCTCTGGTGCTGCACCCTCCATTCCCGGCGGGCTTTCTTCTATCTCTTTCATCCTCTCGGAATCCTTGCCTTCGCTGCGGCGGCTTTGCCCTGGTATGTGACCATGTATGCCATTCACGGCATGGATTTCGTAAACGGCTTCCTGGGACTCCACAATGTGACCCGGGCGCTCGCGTCAGAGCACCCCGGAGACAATCATTTCTACTACTACCTCCTGGTGATGCCCCTTTCCCTCCTGCCGTGGACCGGCCTTTCTTTCTACGGCATGATCCGCCAGTGGAAGGAAAAGACCGCTCTGTACAAACTCCTTTTCGCCTGGTTCTGGGTAACTTTTCTTTTCTACACGGCGGTAGCCACCAAGTACATCACCTACACCTACATTGCCGCTGCCCCGGCCATCGCTTTCGCCGCGCTTTCCCTGCCTGCTTTTACGGCGAGCCGGCGCCGGGCGGCTCTGCTGGTCATTCTTCCCTTCTTCCTCACCATGGCCGCCCTCACAGCGGGAAGCTTCTTCATCGCCGGCCGGTTTCTCGTCTTTTACGTCATCGCCGGAATTTCCATCATAGGCCTCCTCTTCCAGTGGAAACAAGGAAAACAGGGCGCTATAGTCCTCCTCTCGGCGTGCGCCACGGCGGCAGCTCTCTCGTGCATCGTGGTAAGCGGCCTTTCGAGCTACATCGGAAGCCGCTCTTCCGTTGAAATGGCGGAATACTTCCACAACCTGCCGGGGAAGCACTATTTCTACGGCAGCTATGACGCGTCCTTTACGTACTACACTGGTGAGACCGCAGTCCGCCTTCACAGCAACAGCCGCAAAGAGAAGCGGGATGCCCGGTGGGATGAGAAATACACCATGCCCAGCATCACGCCGGAAGCGCTCACCGACTCCCTCGAAGGCGGCCAGGCAGCGTATCTCTTCGTGAAGAAAAATTCCCTCGACGATTTTGCGGAAGATCCCATCCATGAGCGGTTCAAAGAAAATAAAGCCTTTTCGATAGGCACCATTTACGAGGCAGTGAAACCATGAATTATTTTCGTGAAATGCACAAAGTGAAATTGTTCGTCCAATCCCTCACAGAGTACCATGGGGAAAATGTATTCAATCCCTGGGCCGATTTTGACCCGGACTACGACGTGGCCTATGCCCGTTCCATCCGGAAAGCCCAGCTGGAGCGCTACCTGGTGCGGCGCCTCGATACGGCGCGGATTCTCCTCATCGCTGAAGCCTGCGGCTACCAGGGCGGGCGCTTCACCGGCATTGCCATGACCTGCGAGCGGATGATGCTCTCCCTCCATCCTGATGTGAATGCGAAAATGGTCATCGGCGTGCCCGGGCGGCGGACCAGCCGGAAGAACAGCCCTTTCCTGCCGAAAGAGATCCAGCGCCGACAAGGTTTCAATGAACCAACTGATACGGTCGTATGGAACGCGGCGCTCCGCGCGGGCCTTGCGCCGGAGGAATTTCTCCTCTGGAATATTTTCCCCTTCCATCCTCACAAGGAAGGACAGATGATGACAAACCGCACGCCCACAGAGACGGAGCTTGCCGCGGGCCTTTCGTATACAAAAGCGCTCCTTGCCCTGACAGGGCCTCTTCCCATCCTCGCTGTGGGAAGGAAAAGTGAAGAAACCCTGAAAAACGCGGGGCTTGCCGCGATTGGTCTGCGCCATCCTGCCAACGGAGGCGCCAATCTCTTCCGGGAAGGTCTGGCAGACGCGCTCCACCAGCGGGGCATCGGCCAGGCATAGGCAGGCCTTTTGAGGCCAACGAAAAAAGGATGAATGGCATTTTACCGTTCATCCTTTTTTATTGGCCGAAAGGCCGTCACTGCTTCTGCAGGTCCCGGAGGAGGGCCTCCGCTTCCGCCAGGGCTTCCGCTTCCCGCTTCGGATCGTCTTCCATGTGGATCGTCACCGCCTGCCCTTCATGAGCATTGGGAATCCATGCGGCGGGAACGATGGCTTCCCGTTCCTCTTCATCCTGGAGGACCGCTTTATTTCCTTCGATGCGGTCCAAAAAGGTTTTGATTTTCATCTTACTTCTCCTTCTTCACGTCATACTTTCCGCTGCCAGTAGTGGTAATCGTAATCGTCCCCTGCTGGTCTGTGCGGAGATAAGGAATATGGAGCTCCTTCAGATGATCCAGCGTGATCTGCTTCGGCAGGCCGTAGCTGTTGCCGGCGCCGGCGGAAATGAG
>CAUBUJ010000161.1 GCA_958439155.1 uncultured Veillonellaceae bacterium | reverse complement strand
TCAAAATCCCGCCGCAGGCGGCTCCTCTTCCCTCTTCAGACCTTAGACCTCAGACTTCAGACCACGGACCCCATGCCTATGACGCACTCCCCGTATACCGCAATCATAGGCCCATCCGCCCCGGCCAAAGCTGCGCCGCAGCAGCAGAAAAGATATGCCCTGCGGCAAAAAGCTGGCAGAACTGTCGTTGAAGACCATTCTGCCAGCTTTTGCCTGCAGCCGGTAAAGGAAAAGCCCAAGGCATGCTTCTCTTTCCCGGCCTGTCTCTTTTGTATGCTGCAAACAGGAAATACCACTATAAAAAATAACGAAATAGAATATGATTTTTATTTCAGCGCGTCATAGATCCGCTGCAGATTGGATTTCATCCGGTCAATATAGGAGAGATTGTCCTCTGCCGATTCCATGGTATAAATGGTTTCGTTCTTCGCCCCCGCTTCGTCAGCGAGTGTCTTGGACACTTCCGGGCTCACCAGTTCTTCCGTGAAGATCACCTTCACATGGTTGGCTTTGCTGTAATCTGCCAGTTCCGCCAATTTATCCGGCGTCGGTTCCCCATGGGCGAAGGTGTCTTCCACGCTCTTCTGGGTGAGGCCAAAGTCGCGGCAGAGATAGCCGAACGCGGCATGGCCTGTCACGATGGTATGGCTCGATACCTCTTTAAATTTCGGTGTATATTCCGCTTTCAGCGCTTCCAGCTGTTTCTTGAAATCATTGTAATTATCTTCGAAATACTGTTTGTTTTCCGGAGACGCTTTGATCAGAGCATCCCGGATATTGGCCGCTTCCTGCTCTGCTCCGGTGATGCTGAGCCACACATGAGGATCATTAGGACCATGTTCCTTGATTTCATCAGGATCTTCCAGTTTCACCGGTTCTACGCCGCGGCTCGCTTCTACCGCGAGAAGCTTCTTCTGGTCCGCTGCCTGGACGGCTTTATCCGCCCAGTTTTCCATGCCCATGCCGCTGTATACGAAAACTTTTGCGTCGGAGAGTTTCTTCAGATCCGCCGCGGTCGGCTCGAAATCATGAGGTTCCGTTCCATCAGGAATCATCGTCGTGACAGTCACTTTATCCTTCCCTACCGCTTCGGTGAATTCCTTCATTGCGTTGAAAGAAACGACCACCGGAATTTTATCCTGCGAAGCGGAAGCCGCCGCTTTGGAAGACGCAGCCGGCGCGCCGCCGCAGCCAGCGATTCCCATGACACCGATCAACGCCGCTCCCAGCCATAATGCTTTTCTATTCATCGTAATCCTCCTTTATAGTACCGTTTTTCATGATACCGTTAAAACAGTATAGTGAAATATGCGATTCATTCGCATTTACAGAGCGTATCTTACATCTGGAATCTTCTCTTGTCAAGATATGCGATTGATTCTCATCTGTTCTGGGTGTATAATCTACTCTGTTATAAAATAAGATTGATTCGCATATTTTCTTGTGAAACGCACAAATGATAATAGGAGGATCTATGATCAAAGGATCTCATATATTTTTTTCCTATACAGGAAAGGCACCGTACCTGCTGGATAGTCTCAGTTTTCACGCGGACCGGGGCGACTATATTTCCATCACCGGAGAGAATGGCTGCGGCAAGAGCACTTTTCTCAAAATTCTTCTGGGATTTCTCACGCCCCAGCATGGGAGCGTAGAGGTCCGCGCTTCCCGCATCGGCTATGTCCCCCAGCGGGCCCATGTACTTGGCGAAGGGTTTCCCCTCACTGTGGAAGAACTCCTCGATTCGTACCGCCGGCTGCTTCATACCAAAGAGAAAAAAGAAACAGACCGCGTACTGGAAGAGCTCGGTATAACGGCGCTCCGGAAAAGTCTTCTCCGGGATCTTTCCGGCGGACAGCAGCAGAAGGTCCTTCTCGCGAGGGCGCTCATAGGCTCTCCAGATCTTCTGGTTCTCGATGAGCCCACCACCGGCATTGACCTCAAGAGCCAGGGGCGCCTCTATGAAGAACTGCGCCGCCTCTCCGACACAAAGCACATCACCATACTTTCGGTAGAACATAATCCGCAGTGCGCCGCCTATTCCAATTCCATTTTTTATATCCACGAGGGACAGGGCCGCTTCATGGATCCCGCGTCATACGCGCGCCAATATGTGCCCGCTGCTTTCCACTGAAAAGGAGATTCCTATGCTATCCTATTCGTTCATGCAGAACGCCCTTTTTATTTCCATATGCATTTCTCTTCTCTGCCCGTGCATCGGGATTTACCTGGTACTCCGTCATTACGCCATGATGGGAGATACCCTGGCCCACGCATCCCTGGCGGGCATCGCGTGCGGCCTGTTTTTTCGTGCCAATCCAGTGCTCGCCGCTTTCATTTTCACGTCGCTGTCGGGTATTTTCATCGAATGGCTCCGCCAGTATTTCAGAAAATACACCGATCTGATCCTCACGGTGGTGCTCTCCCTTTCGGTCGGTCTGGCTCTCACGCTGATCAGCACCGGACGGCTCAAGGCGAATGTGAATTCCTTTCTCTTCGGCAGTGTCCTCACCGTGACGCCTTCCGATATGGCGGTCACCGCCGCGCTGACTCTTCTCGCTATAGCCGCGGTGTACCTTCTGTACGACTCGATGCTCTACCTCTCCCTCGATGAGGAAACGGCAAAAATCCTCGGTGTCCCGGTACAGCTTCTCAATTACTCTTTTGCCCTTCTCACGGCAGGAGCCATTGCCATTTCTATCCAGGTTGTGGGAATCCTTGTGATCACTTCCCTTATCGCCCTTCCCGTAGCATGTGCCCTCCAGCTCGCCAGAAGCTTCCGTTCCGCCTTATTTCTCGCCATGGGATTCAGCTTCCTCACCATGATGACCGGCCTCTTCGGCTCGTGGTATACCGGCACTGCCCCAGGCGGCCTCACCGCTCTTTCTGCGGGAATCATTCTTATCCTTGTCATTCTCTTTAAAAGAGGGCGGTGCGCCGCATGAAAAAGATCTGTCTTCTTCTCTTTCTCCTTTTCTGCACACTTCCTCTTCCAGGAAATGCCGCGGGAGAGGCGCCGCCTCCGCCGGAATATTTCCACGCAGTCGTCCTCAAAGCGTCGCCTGTTCCCGTCAAAAACGGGGAAGGAAGCCTCCAGCGCGTCACCATCCGCATCATTGACGGATCGGAAGCGGGAACAGAAACCGCTTTCTTCCACAATGTGCCCGCCATAAAAGAAGCCCTGTCCTTCCTTGTCAAAGAAGGGGACCAGGTCGTCGTCGCCAAGACCATCCAGCAAGGCAGCGCCGTGTACCGCATTGCCGATTTTTCCCGCCTTCCTTACTTGTACGCCCTCGCCGGCTTTTTCGGCGTCATGCTCTTTGCGATCGGCGGAAAACGGGGGTTCAAGTCCCTCATCGTCATCGCGCTCCCTCTGGCCATCGTCTTCTACATCATGATGCCGCTCATCCTGGCCAAAAAAGAAAATGTTCTGCTCATTACCCTGGCACTCTCCGTACTCACCGCGTCACTGACACAAGTCATCGTGAGCGGCTGGAACGCTAAAACCCTGGGCGCCTTTCTCGGCGCCTCCGGCGGCGTCGCCATGGCGGCCCTTCTGTCCTACCTGTCCATTACTTTCATGCACCTGTCCGGTCTCGAATCAGAAGAAGCGAATACACTCCGCATCCTCTACCTGCCGGATATGAATTTCCAGGACATCCTCTTCGCCGGTCTCATGCTTTCAGCCCTTGGCACTGTCATGGATACAGCCATTTCCGTCGCTTCTTCCCAATATGAAGTGAAAAGCGCCCTCCCTGATATTTCCTGCCGCGCCCTCTTCACCTCCGGTGTCCGCATCGGCCGGGATATCATGGGAACCTGCTCCAACACACTGATTCTGGCCTACCTGGGCGGCTTTTTCCCGCTCATTCTCCTCATGCTCTCTGCCCGGGGCACCCCCTTCTGGGTCATGATGAATTCCGGCGCCATAGCATCCGAACTGGTCCGCTCCCTCACCGGCTGCATCGGCCTGATCTGCACCATTCCCATCTCCTCCCTCACCACCGCCTGGTGCCTCACAAGGAAAAAATAACAAAGCTATGCCGCCTGCGTGACCGCACGTAAACATAAAAGGATCAAGGGCAAAGGTCTGGGGCAGATCGTGCGTCATTGGCGCAGGGCTCGTGGTTTGAAGTCGGAAGTCTGAAGAAGAAATAGGAAGGTCCTTTTTTATATGCGGCTTCGCCGCCTCGCAGAGCCGTCAGCTTTCAGTCTTTATCTCTCAGCGGAAAGAGGAGGGAATTCCATTCCTCACCATACTTTTGG
>CAUBUJ010000160.1 GCA_958439155.1 uncultured Veillonellaceae bacterium | reverse complement strand
ACACCGCGTCCGCGCCGTAGCGGATCGCCATTTTCAGTTTTTCCATATTTCCCGCAGGCGCGAGAAGTTCTATTTTTTTCATATCGTTCCTTTTCATTGACAGATCAGGGAAGGCGGTCCGGCATGGAGCCAGCGCCCATTAAAATTCCCTGCATTCGGCGCTCATCAAAATTCTGGGACGGGACACAGAAAGGCCGTCTCCTTCCGGATAGACGGTGGTGGCGTAGCGCTCTCTCACATAGGCGAGGTACTCCCGGAGACGGACCACAAGGGTGCGGTACCGGTGGGGCACCGGGCCTTCCGCTTCCACGAGCCCCCGGAAGAGCACATTGTCCGCGGCGATCACCGCTTCCGGGGAAAGGAGGGGCTCTGCCGCCTGGAGGTGACGCAGGTACTGCCCTTTGGGACCGTCCAGGTAGAGGAAATCATAGGGGCCGGAGAGCGAAGGAATGATCTTTCCCGCGTCGCCCCAAAGGCAGCGGACCCGGTCCTGGCGGCGTGCCTCCCCGATCGCGCGCACCGCCCGGTCATGGCGGGCAGGATCAAGCTCGATGGTGGTAATTTCCGCCTCCGGCAGACGCTCCGAGAGAAGGAGCGCGGAAAATCCAATGGCCGTGCCGATCTCAAGGATTCGCCGCGGATGGGCCGCTTCTGCCGCCGCAAGGAGAAGTTCCCGCTCAGGGCCGCGGAGAATGGGCACGCCGTCCCGGGAGGCTTCCCTTTCCAGCGCGGCCAGGACCTTATGAATTTCCATAAATCGCTCCGATCTGGGCATTGTGTTCTTCATAGGTTCTGGTAAACACATGGTGCCCGTCTTCTTTGGCTACATAGAATAAATACTCTCCCGGCTCCGCGCGGAGCACCGCTTCGATAGCGTCTTTCCCAGGCGCGCCGATCGGTCCCGGCGGCAGGCCCTGGCGGAGGTATGTATTGTACGGCGAGTCCACAGTGAGATCGGCATTGGTCAGGTCTGGCTTCGTTTCTCCCAGAGCGTACTGGACGGTAGCGTCAATCTGGAGGGGCATGCCCACCTGGAGGCGCTTCAGCATGACAGAGGCGATCGGTACCTGGTCTTCCCGGAACCGCGCTTCCCGCTCCACCATGGAGGCGATGGTCATGAGATCATGGAGAGACATGTCTTTTTCCGCTGCCTCTTTCCGGATCTGGCTGTCCAGCACGGCGTCGGTGCGCTTGTACATGAGATCGCAGATCTGCCGCGCCGTATAATCCACGGGAATATCGTACGTATCGGCAAAGAGAAATCCCTCCCCTTTGACAGGCGCCGCTTCCTGACCGTACATATAGGGAAGAGGGCCGTAGGAAGCGGCTTCTTCAGCAAAATGGTCTGCCCCGGGAAGGCCGGCCCTGGAAAAGATCCCCTGCATCTGCGCCACGGTCGCCCCTTCGGGGATGGTGACCGTGGTGAAATCCGCGCTGCCTTTCTGGAGCGCCTCAATTACTTCTTCCATGGTCAGATTGAGGGGCAGCCGGTAATGGCCGGTCTGGAGCTTGTCTCCCGCGCCGGACAGAATGAGCGCTGCCCGGAAGGCGGCGGCGCTCTTCACGACACCCCGTTCTTCCAGAATGCCCGCGATTTCTCCGCCTGTTGCCGCCGGCGGGATATCGACCACCACCGTCCCGGCGGAAGTGCTCCGGTCCGCGCCGTAGAGATACTCACCGATCCCTGCCGCAGCAATACAGAAAAAAAGAAATCCTGCCGCCAGAAAGCAGAGCATCCGCTCTCTGGCAGGCAACGACTTGAACTCCTTCCACATGAGGAATTCCTCCATTTCCACGCGCCTCCGGCACTGGCAGGCGCTGTACATCCTTTACATGATTCGACATCATATTATATCATTGATAGAGTATATTCTGCATAATTTGTTCTTCATTTATTTTCGTATGGAGGAATCAATATGGTACTTGCAACTGGACTGACCGGCACGGCTTCCCAGGTCATCACTGAAAAAGACACGGCTCTTTCCGTAGGAAGCGGAAGCCTTCCTGTATGCGCCACCCCTGTGCTCTCTGCCGTCATGGAAGCGGCCGCGGTGGACGCGCTCAAAGAGTGCCTTCTCCCGAGCACGACATCGGTAGGCATTTACATTGCCCTCTCCCACAAGGCGCCTACCCTTCCGGGACGGACTGTCACGGCCAAAGCGGTTCTCACCGAAACAGAAGGACGGAAACTCACCTTCCGCATCACCGCGTCCGACGAAGCCGGCGAAGTGGGCACCGCCGACCATGTGCGCTTCCTTGTGGAGTCGGCGCCTTTCATGGAAAAAGCGGGCCGGCGTTACCAGAAATAAGGAAACGCTATGAGTATGTGCAATCTCTGTCCGAGAGCGTGCAAAGTGGAGCGGAAAGCCTCTCTCGAAAGCGCCGGCGCCCTCGGCTACTGCCGGCTCGGCATGATGCCAGTGGTGGCCCGGGCAGCCCTCCACCGCTGGGAAGAGCCCTGCATCAGCGGCACCCGCGGCGCGGGAACCGTCTTTTTCTCCGGGTGCAATCTGCACTGCGTATACTGCCAGAATTATGAAATTTCCGAGCTCCGGAAAGGAAAAGAAATTTCCATAGAGCGGCTCCGCCAGATCTATGGGGAACTCATCGCCCAGGGGGCCCACAATATCGATCTGGTAACGCCCACCCATTTCACCCACGCCATTTACCAGAGCCTCCGGGATCCTCTGCCGGTACCGGTGGTGTACAACTGCGGCGGCTACGAAAGCGTCCATACTGTGGCGTTTCTCCGGAAGAAAATCCAGATCTGGCTCCCTGACCTGAAGTACAGCGAGAGCGCCCCTGCCGCCCGCTACAGCGACGCGCCGGACTATTTCGCCAAGGCCGCGGCCGCCATTGAGCAGATGTTCCGCCAGACCGGGCCTTATGAAATGGACGGAAACGGTCTTCTGAAAAAAGGAGTGATCATCCGCCATCTCATCCTGCCGGGGCAGATCGAAAATACAAAGGGCGTTCTCCGGTATGTAGCGGAAACTTTCGCGCCTGGCGACGTGCTCTTCAGCCTCATGCGGCAGTACATCCCCTGCGGGCGGGCCTCAGAATTTCCTGAAATCAACCGGCGCCTAACCGACGAGGAATACGAAGAAGCGGAAAGTTACATGGAAGCCCTCGGCATCGAAGACGGCTATGTGCAGCAGAAAGAATCTTCCGACAAAGCCTTCATCCCTGCTTTCGACGGGACAGGCGTATAAAAAGCATAGAAAAACGGTGAATCACCACATGAGAGGATTCACCGTTTTTGATTGTCCTTTTACAGGTCCAGATTGGTTACATTCTTCGCGTTTTCTTCAATGAAACGGCGCCGCGGCTCCACTTTATCCCCCATAAGGATCGTAAAGAGGCGGTCCGCTTCCACCGCGTCATTGAGCTCTACCCTGAGCATGACCCGCTGGTCCGGATTCATGGTGGTATCCCAGAGCTGTTCCGGATTCATTTCCCCCAGCCCTTTGTAGCGCTGGATGGTGCATCCGTCCCGGCCGATTTCATTGAGCTTGTCTTCCTGCTCTTCGTCGCTGTAGGTGTAGTACTTGGAGCGGCCTTTCTTGATCTGGTACAGCGGCGGCTGGGCGATGTACACATGCCCTTCCGTCACAAGGCGCGGCATGTACCGGTAGAGGAAGGTCAGAAGGAGCGTGCGGATATGGGCGCCGTCCACATCGGCATCGGTCATGATGATGATCTTGTCGTAGCGGAGCTTGTCCATATTGAAATCGTCGCCGATGCCTGTGCCGAAAGCCATGATCATGGTGCCGATGGTCTCGCTGGAGAGCACCCGGTCGAGACGGGCTTTTTCCACATTGAGGATCTTTCCGCGAAGCGGCAGGATCGCCTGGTAGCGGCGGTCCCGGCCGGACTTGGCGCTGCCCCCTGCGGAGTCCCCTTCGACGATGTAAATTTCCGTGAGCTTCGGATCCCGCTCGGTGCAGTCCGCCAGTTTTCCCGGGAGGCTGGAAATTTCGAGGGCGTCTTTCCGCCGGGCGAGAGCTTTCGCCTTCTTCACCGCTTCTCTCGTGCGCCGCGCGAGAAGGCTCTTCTCGACGATGGCTTTCGCGTCCACCGGATGCTCGATGAGGAATTCTTTCAGCCCTTCGCTGACGATGCCGTCTACAATGCCTTTCACTTCCGAATTGCCCAGCTTCGTCTTCGTCTGCCCTTCAAACTGGGGATTGGGCACCTTCACGCTGATCACGCAGGTGAGCCCTTCCCGCACGTCATCGCCGGAGAAATTTTCTTCCTTCTCCTTGATGAGATTGTTTTCCC
>CAUBUJ010000159.1 GCA_958439155.1 uncultured Veillonellaceae bacterium | reverse complement strand
GGGCATGACGGGGCGCTCGTCATAGGCGCGGGGCGCAGAGAGCAGAGCGAAAAGCGCAGAGCGGCGTATGTTCGCCGCATGGACATGGGAAAGCTCCGAGTTGAGAGTTATGAGTTGAGAGGGGTGGAGCCGCCGCCTCGGATTATATGGGCGGCGGGAATCTTTGTAGTTCACCGGTGCCAGAGGCTGCGCGGGTACGTCATGGGAACGGGATTTAGAGTTGAGAGCTATGAGTGCAGCGGGGTGATGCCGCCTGCGGCGGGATTTTGATGGTTCTCAGTCGCCGAACAGGCTACGGAATAACGCCATACCGACCGGAGGTACGAAGGCCCCATGCGGTCATATCAACCGGACGGACAGGGGAAGAATGGGATAGACGGAAAAAGAAAGGACGGGAAGGAGTGGAAGCCGTGCTCCCTCGAGCGAAGCGGAGGGTATATCTTACGTACGAAGAAGCAAAAGGTCTACCCTAAGGAAAACCGTAAGATCTACCCTAAAGGGGACCCGCAAGATCTCTCCACTCCTCTTAATCATAGTCCGTTTTTGGTCATATACATGTAGAGATAGTAACGACCAGTGGAGATGACGAGTCTTACGATCTATAGGTGCCTTCGGGTATATGTACTTTCGTTAGGCAGGACTCATGGTGTCATATCGACCGGACGGACAAGGGAAGAATGGGATAGGCGGAAAAAGAAAGGATGGGAAGGAGTGGAAGCCGTGCTCCCTCGAGCGAAGCGGGGGGGTATATCTTGGGTACGAAGACGACAAGGAGTTGTTACCGTGCCCCTGAGATCGGCTTTAAAGAGGGGAAAATACGCAAGATCCCTCCACTCCTCAAATCATTACTCACTGATCAATATGCGCACATAAATGGAATACCGACCGGTCGGGATGACGACCATTTCGGCGTGTGCCTGTCTGCGGGATCGGGTCTTACGGGACAAAGACTGCGTGCCGTCATATCGACCGGTCTGACAAGGGAGAATGGGATAGACGGAAAAAGAAAGGACGGGAAAGAGTGGAGATATCTCACGCGAGCGAAGCGGAGGGGATATCTTACGCGCGAAGACAACAAGGAGTTGTTACCGTGCCCCTGAGATCGGCTTTAAAGGGGGGGAATACGAAAGATCTACACTAAAGGGGACCCGCAAGGGGTCTCCGCTCCTCAGATCATAGTCCGTTTTCTGTTCTCTGCATAGAACGGGCTTATTGACCGGCCCGGATGACGCTCATTTCGTCTGGTGCCCTGAAAGGATCCATCCAGTTTCCACTGATGGCTGAATATTGAGAGCGGATAGCTTTCAGGCGGCGGAGCCGCTTATAAAAAGCCCTTCCTATTTTCTCTTCAGACTTCAGACTTCTGGCTTCAGACCCGTAAACGGCGTCAATGATGCACTCTTTACCTTAGACCGCAGACTTCAGACTCTCATCTCCAGACCCCGGCTCCCGTTCTCATGATGCACAGAAGCGGCATCCATCCATAGGCCCGTCGGGCTTCCCTGCCGGCGGCACCTTGTTTCTCTTTGCAGCGGTTGCAAAATTCTGACGTTGTGCTATACTTACTACACATGAGGCGAAGATAGAGGACGGCCTTTCAGCGGATTTCTGACATGGCCTTGACAAAAGAAGCCTCAGCAGATATACTATTAAAGTATCTTGCGGCCCGGTGGTGTAGTGGTCTAACATGCCGCCCTGTCACGGCGGAGATCGTCAGTTCAAATCTGATCCGGGTCGCCATATGCGGAAGTAGCTCAGTGGTAGAGCACAACCTTGCCAAGGTTGGGGTCGCGGGTTCGAGTCCCGTTTTCCGCTCCAATGGCGGCATAGCCAAGCGGTAAGGCAGAGGTCTGCAAAACCTTTACCCCCGGTTCGATTCCGGGTGCCGCCTCCATTCGACAGAACCCCCTTGCGGGTGACATATATGGCGCATAGCGCTGGCAGAGCGGAGGGGTTTTCCCTCATTTTTCTGTACCATGGCGGTATAGCCAAGTGGTAAGGCAGAGGCCTGCAAAGCCTTTATCTTTAGTTCGACTCTAAATACCGCCTCCATGATCATTCCTGATGGCACAGGTCATCTTTAGCCGGGGTGGCGGAACTGGCAGACGCAAGGGACTTAAAATCCCTCGGATCGTAAGATTCGTACCGGTTCGATTCCGGTCCTCGGCACCAGGTAAAATACTGCTGCAGCGCGCAGCAGTTTTTTTATTGGGTGCCATCAAAAAAGCGGTGAGATCCTGCGGGATAGCTCGCCGCTTTTTCTGTACTCTTAGAGGCATAAAAAAAGAACGGCGAACCGTTCTTTTTTCGTGATGTGTCAAATTAATAGTTGTCCGCTTCAATCGCGAAGAAGGACTGGGGATGACCGCATACGGGGCATTCCTTCGGTGCCTGGACGGATTCCATTACAAATCCGCAGTTGGCGCACATCCAGAGTCTCTTTTCATCTTTCTTGAAGAGTTTGCCGTTTTCCACATTGGCCAGAAGCATTCTGTACCGTTTTTCATGACGCTTTTCAATTTCGCCCACACGGTCGAAGAGGAAAGCGATCTGCGGGAATCCTTCTTCACGAGCGGTCTTGGCAAATTCCGGATACATGGAAGTCCATTCACCCTTTTCGCCTTCCGCTGCGTCTTTCAGGTTTTCCGCGGTGGAGTCGTGGAGATCGCCGAGGAGCCAGAACCAGATCTTCGCGTGGGCTCTTTCATTTTTCGAAGTTTCCGCGAAAATGTCAGCGATCTGTTCGGAAGCGTCTTTTCTTGCTTTGAAAGAATACAGTTCATACTTGGTATGAGCCATCGATTCTCCGGCAAAAGCAGCCTGGAGATTCTTTTCGGTCTGCGTGCCTTTCAGTTTGGCAGCTTCCGCTAATACTTTTTCTTCGTCCATAATGAATTCCTCCTGCAATAAAATAAAAGAAGGGAAACATCCCGTCTTCTTATGATCGAAGCACATATTTATTATAGCGGGGACGGGAAAAATGTCAAATATATATAGAAGGATTACATTTAAATATAGGTAAAGCAAATGATAAAGCGTAAGCGCGCCTAAAAACAAGCTTTGTATTTCCTTATAACAGGCGCCGCGGCGGGAGAATTGCCGGAGGGATTTTCCCGGGCGTTATGTAAAGAAGGAAATACAGAAACAGGGATAACAATGGGGAAGGAGAGAGTTTCGGTTATTCCAGAGAAAAGGCGGAAACGGCCGGTGTTTTCCATGGAATTTCATAGCCCTTCCTGTTTTGCGGGAGAAAAAAGAATGTAAATATTTTACGTAAATTTTACAAAACAAGCATATGATAGAAAAGAAATCTTTACGCAGACCAATCAGTGAGGAGACGGGAGGGCGGCTGTATGTTCAGCCTTGTAAACAAGCACGAAGAATTTTTTGATTACCTTGTGACGAATGCCGAGTATTTTCACAAAGGCACGCTTCTCGCGCGGGAAGTGATGCATGATATGGGAAAATTGGAACGGTGCAGCCGGGAGGTGCGGGAGCTGGAGCACGAAGCGGATGCGGTGACGAAAGAAATCGCCGCCCGGATGCGGCGCGTATTCATTACGCCCATCGACCGGGAAGATTTTTACATGCTCACCAGCAATCTCGATGACTGTGTGGATGATATCCAGGATGTGGTGCTCAGTCTGAAATTGTATCATGCCCAGATCGGCGCGCAGCAGCCGCTCCGCATGGTGGATATTCTGGTGGAAATGTCGGCGGAGCTGATCGTTCTGTTCCGCCTGCTCAAGGATATCGACAAAAATGAGAAGGAAATCGGCGAGCGTACCCACCGGATCAACCAGCTTGAGAGTGAAGCTGATGAAGTGTACCGGAATACCATTTCCGATCTCTTTGACGGCACCCATGAGGTGATGGAAATCATCCGGTGGAAGGAAATTATGGAAGCGCTGGAAACGACGGCGGACCAGGCAGAGCGTGTTGGGAATATTGTCAAAGAGGTGGTCATGAAATATGCCTGACTTATACTTGATCGGCCTGGTCATCGCGCTGTCTCTGGCTTTTGATTTCATCAACGGCTTTCACGATACGGCCAATGCCATCGCCACGTCGGTCGCGACCCGCGCCCTTTCGCCGCAGGTGGCGATCATCATGTCGGCGTTTCTGAATTTTGTCGGCGCCATGGTGTCGACCGGCGTAGCAAAGACCATCGGTGGGGATATCGTCATGTCTCCGTCCATGGTGGATTCAGTGGTGATCATTTCCGCCCTGGTGGCGGCGATTTTCTGGAACCTTTTCACCTGGTGGATCGGCATGCCTTCCAGTTCGTC
>CAUBUJ010000158.1 GCA_958439155.1 uncultured Veillonellaceae bacterium | reverse complement strand
GCTTTTCGCTCTGCTCTCTGCGCCCCGCGCCTATGACGAGCGCCCCGTCATGCCCGCCATCTCCTCCCAGGCACGCAAAAATCCCGCGCAGGAATTCCCACGCGGGATTTTTATATGTTCAGAAAGAATCAGTCATCAAGGACATTCAGCGCGTATACGTTGTATTCCTTTTCCAGTTCTTCTGCTTTCTTTGTCATTTCCAGCTGCAGATCAGAGGCTTTGTCATAATCTTCCGCTTCGAGAGCGTTTTTCAGCTTGGTGCAGATGCATTCGCCGTCGGTGGTATCCTTGGCCAGTTCGATCCGTTTGGCCTTGATTGCCTTCCAGCGCTTTTCGTCGAGCTTATCTTCGTCATCCTTTTCTTTGAAGCTCTTTACTTTTGCTTCTGTAGCGGGGATGATGCGGTCGATCAGTTCATTCTTCCAGCGGTAGAGGATGGAAGCCACAAAGGAGCTTACCAGGGTGTCGTTCAGGGTGCCGCCGGCAGTGATGGCTGCCAGTTTTGCCGGATTGGCGCGCATGGTCTTCACGTTTTCCCAGACAGTAGCCGGCGGTTTGCCGAATTCTGCATCACGTTCTTCGTCAGTGAAGTCTTCGAATACGTTGTCTTCGCAGCGATATGCACGGCCCTTTTCGAGGTAATCGCCGTCTTCTTCCGGTTTCTTGGACAGTTCAGCCAGAAGTTCTGCCGGTGTCTTGTCAGAGCTTACGGCGTACTTGATGCCGTCCAGGGAGGTCAGGTACAGCGCGGAAGCTGCCAGGTAGGTATTGGTGAAGGGGTTCGGAGCGCGCAGTTCGAAGCGGGTTGCTTTCGGATTGTCAATGTCGCGTACCAGGCCGATCAGAATGGTTCTGTTCCGGGACGGTACTTCCGGTGTATGGCCGAGGGAGGTCACGATGCAGACCGGAGCTTCGAAGCCCGGTTTCAGACGGTTGAACGCGTCCGTGGTGGAGGATACGAAAGGATTGGTTGCTTCGTAATTCTTCAGAATGCCCATGATGAAGCCATAGCCGATGGTGGAGAGGAAGTCCGCTTTCATATCTTCCGGCGCAAGGAGGTTCACTGTCTTGCCGTTCTTCAGGCGGGCCGCAATGCCGATGTGGGTATGTTCGCCGCTGCCTGCTACACCGATGATCGGTTTTGCCTTGAAGGACACATCCAGGCCGTTTTCACGGAACACTTCACGGATAATGATGCGCGCTTCCAGTTCGTTGTCGCAGGCCTGGAGCGGATTCATGCTGAATTTCCAGTCGCATTCCAGCTGTTCCACTACATCCGTAATATGGCCGGCATCGTCAATCTTCGGTTTAATGCCGCCCACTTCTTTGTGGCCCATTTCTACAGAAAGGCCTCTCGCGTTCAGTTCATCAATGGCCTGTTCCATAGCGGTCCGCACGTTGCCGCGCATTCTCTGCCAGTACTGTTCCTGCAGTCTCTGGGAAATGGACAGGTGCTGTACCGTTTCCTGTTCACTCGGGGTCTTGACCCAGAATTCCAGTTCCGTACCGGTGGTGAAGACAATATCCTGGATGTCATCGAGGGGCAGGAATTCCATGCCCTTCACAGTCTTCTTTTCCGCGAAGAGTTTCTTCAGTTCTGCCGCCACATAGTCGCAGGACTGTTTCAAGATGGAACGGGAATCAATAAATTTGCCGTTGTGCAGCAGGAAGCAGGGGATGCGGAGCGTGCCTACAGGAAGGCCGGTCTCGTCATCCACATTGTCATAGTTGTAATCTACAAACCAGTTCACTGTGTTATCCGCTACCATATCGACACGGGCATCATTCAGTGTGGCAATATCCATCAGAACGACAGAGGACCCATCGGTCTGAACTGCGGTCCCGGCGAAGAAATCATCATAATTCTTCATGAAAATTTCCATCGGGATCTTTTCATCCGTGTCATTGCCTGCCAGGTCGATGCCTACGAGGGAAACGAAACGGATTTCCGGATGCTGTGCAAGCAGGGAAAGGATGCCTTCCTTGCCATACTGGCCAGCTGGAATGTAATACAGCAGTTCATTTAACATTTGAAACCCTCCTGTTTCACTATTTACAATGGGGAAAGAAGTATTCTTTCCATGATACGCGGCTTTCTGGAAACATCCAGTCTGTCCGATAATTTCTGTTTTCCGAGATGAAGTCTCTCCCTGATCGGCGATGGCATTTCCGGAAATGGAAAATGGCCCATCCCTTATGGAATGAGCCATCTTTGACGCAATATCAACTTATGTACCAAGAATACATCATACGCCCCGTTTTGTCAAGGTCAGGCCTTGACCAAAACTTCACGCACAATGCGGTTGATCACCTTGCCGTCGGCTTTGCCTTTCAGCTTGGCCATCACGGCCTTCATGGCGGAACCAAGATTCCGTTGTTCCGGTTCCAGTGCTTCTACAGTCGCCTGCACAACCTCTCTGATAGAATCTTCAGAGAGCTCTGCCGGTAGGTACTTCTGCAATACGGCAATTTCCGCTTTCGTTTCATCGATCAGGTCCTGCCGTCCGGAATCGGCGATTTCCGCAAGGGTTTCCTTGCGCTGCTTCATTTCCTTCCGAAGGATCGCAACGACTTCTTCGTCATTGAAATCCTTGTGACCTGCGTCAATTTCAGCCTGGCGGATATGGGCCCGCGCCATCCGGATCACTCCGAGTGTGAGCTTGCCCGCCTCTTTCGCCTTCATAGCGTCTTTCATGTCGGCCAGAAGCTGTTCCTTTAACGTCAATTTTCTCACCTGGATTTAGATTACTTAAATTTGCGTTTTCTGGCAGCTTCGGATTTCAGCTTACGTCTTACGCTGGGCTTTTCATAATGTTCGCGTTTTCTTACTTCAGAAAGAACCCCGGCTTTTTGGCAGGAACGTTTAAATCTGCGAAGAGCACTATCGAGAGATTCGCCCTTTTTGACTTTGATCTCAGACATCTTTATCCCTCCCTCCAAATAAACTCTGGGGTGCTGTTGCACACTATTCAATTATAGAGTATGAGTCATGCTCTGTCAATTAGAGAATATAGAAGTCCCTCAAATTTCTTCTCCCCGGAGGGAAGGCGCGGAAAAAGCGCGGTCACTGGGGCCGCGCTTTTCTTTATATAATACCATCCGGATTTTCAGAGAAACCTTCTTTATTTCCCGGCGAGTTTTACGATTTCCACCGCCTGTGCCGCGCAGCGGAAGAGATCGCTCACCGACTGGTATTCGCCGCTGGTGTGGCATTTGAAATTGCCTGTGCCGATGCCTACCGCAGCAATGCCGTGTTCATTGAAATGGTTCGCGTCCATGCCGCCACCTCCTTCTTTAAAGAAAGGATCGGCGCCGACCGCCTCGCCGGCCGCTTTGGCAAGCACGCAGGGACGGGCCGTTTCCGGCAGTTTGAACGCATGGTAAAGCGTCTCAATGGTGACGTCAATGGGGGTGCCGTATTTCTGGGAAATCCACGCAGCCGCTCCGTGGATTTTGTCGGATACCGCCTGGTATTCGCCGGCATCGCGGCTCCGCTGTTCCCCGGTAATGGTTACGAGATCGCATACCACATTGGTCGCGCTTCCTGCGGAGAGCATGGAGAAATTCGCTGTGGTCTGCGGGGACTGGCGGCTGTCCGGCAGCTGGAGGATCAGGTCGGCGGCCACTTTCACCGCGTTCAGCCCCTTTTCCGGCTCATTCCCTGCGTGGGCCGTGCGGCCATGGACCTGGATGGTGACCTTGCCCTTGCTCGGCGCGGCGAGGACGATGGTTCCTGCCCGGCCGGAAGCGTCCATAACGAAGCAGCTCTTCGACTGGAACTGGGAAAAATCGTACTGCCGGGATCCCTGGACGCCCAGTTCTTCGCAGATAGAGAAGGCCACTTCAATCGTTCCATGAGGGATCTTCTGCTCTGTCACTTCCCTGAGCATCGCCAGAATGGACACAAGCCCGCCTACATCATCGCCGGCAAGAATGGAGGTGCCGTCAGAATGGATGATGCCTTCTTTTTCATCATAGACGGCCTTGATATGGCCATGATTTCCTACCCGGTCCATGTGGGCGGAGAAAAGGAGGGATTCCTTCGACGGATCCCCAGGCAGGACTGCATAGAGATTGCCTGTATTGCCGCCGAGCTTCTCCCCCGCTTCGTCTTCTTTCACGGTGAGGCCGAGATCGGTCAGTTTCTTTTTCAGCACATCAGCGATTCTCCGTTCATCGAGGGAATGCACTTCGATGGCGGTAAGTTCCATGAATTCGTCAAGAATGCGTTTCGTATCCATAAAGCATCTCCTTTGCAGCAAAACAATATATTTTATTTATCTTATTATAT
>CAUBUJ010000157.1 GCA_958439155.1 uncultured Veillonellaceae bacterium | reverse complement strand
TATTCGCTGCCCTGGCTCTTATGGACGGTCACGGCGTAGGCCAGCTGGAGATCGCTCTTTTCTTCCCCTTCATAGGAGACGTCTTTCCCTGGGAAATGGACCAGCACCTTTGGGCCGGATACAGCCCATACGATGCCGATGTCCCCATTGTAGACCCCTTTTTCATAATTGTTCCGGGTCTGCATCACTTTGTCCCCCTTGCGGAAGCCGGAAATGGCTTCCCCGCTTTGCTGGACATAGCGCTGGATGGACGCGTTCAATTTATCCACGCCGCAGGCCCCTTTGTACATGGGAGAGAGGATCTGCATATTCCATTTCATTTTGTCTTCTTCATAATGGTGATCACGGGCCAGGTCCATCACGAGGCGGAACGCTTCTGCCTCACTGCGGACGAAGAGGATCTGGAATTCCCCATCTTCATCGGCGGAAGGTGCTTTCCCTTCCCGGATGCGGAGGGCGTTTTCTATGATGCTGCTTCCTTCCTGCTGGCGGAAAATATGCTGGAGCCGCACCGTCGGCACCCCGCCCCATTCGATGAGATTTTTGAGAGGCGTCCCCGGACCAACCGGCGGCAGCTGGTCAATATCGCCCACGAGAATGAGCCGCGCCCCTTCCTTGAGGGCTGACAGCAGGCGGTAGAAAAGGAACATATCCATCATGGAGGACTCGTCCACGATGATCAGATCTTCTTTGAGCGGTTCCGATTCATTCCGTCCGAAAAAGGTTTTGTCCCCATGCATTTCCGCTTCGAGAGCTTTGTGGATCGTATCCGCCCGGCGGCCGCTGGCGAGAGAGAGCCGTTTCGCCGCCCGCCCGGTAGGCGCCATGAGACGGACTTTCAGCTGGTGCTGTTCCGCAGCGGAGAGAATGGCCTCGATGAGGGTGGTTTTCCCTGTGCCGGGCCCGCCGGTAATGATGAGGAGTCCCGATTCCATGGCGGCCTTCACGGCGCGCACCTGCTCTTCCGCAAGCGTAAGCCGCCGTTCCCGTTCAAATTTCTCTATGGCAAGAGCGGCGCTGCCCAGAAAGGGAGCATGCAGAAGACGGCGCACCTGGAAAGCTGATTCTGTCTCTGCTTCATAGAGGGACGGCGTATAGAGGAAGGTCCTCTCCCGCCACAGGGCGGAGGGGATTTCCCCCATTTCTATCCCTTTCCGGGCGGTCTCCGTTACGAGGGCGCTGTCGATGGCAAGAAGTCTCGCTGCCTCTGTGCAGACATAGCCTGCCGGGGCGCAGCAGTGCCCTTCCATGGAGAGCCGTCCTAAAATAAACTGGATCCCGCAGAAAACGCGCTCTTCGTCACAGGGGTTTACCCCTTTGGCCATGGCAATGCGGTCGGCCATGGCAAATCCCATGCCCGCTACTTCCCGCACCATGCGGTACGGCTCCCTGGCAAGGACTTTTTCCACCTGGTCGCCGTAGACTTTCTGGAGCGCCGCCGCAAAGCGGGTGGGAATATTCACGGACTGGAGGAAAAGGACCAGGTCCCGGAGGGCGGCCCCTTCGTGGTAAGACGAGCGGATCCGCTCGAGTGTCTTGGCGCCGATCCCCGGCACGGAGCGGAGCGCGTCTATATTGTGGTCCATGATGTCCAGGGTTTTGCTTCCGAATTCATGGACAATGCGGCTCGCCAGGGACGGGCCGATGCCGGAGACTTCTCCGGAGGCGAGGTATTTTTCTATATCTTCCGCCGCTTCCGGACGGACGCTCACCATGGACTCTGCCTTGAACTGCATGCCAAAACGGGGATGCCGTACCCAGCATCCCCGCAGCATCACGCTCTGTCCTTCCGCGGGCACTCCCATCGGACCGGTCACAGTGATTCGTTTCCCGCTTTCCTTCTCTTCGAGACGGAACACGCAGAACGCACCGTCGTCACTGCGGAAGACGATGCTTTCCACCTTCCCCCGCAGCTCTTCCCCGTTCATTTCCCCGCTCCTTCGTCTTTCTGCTTGTCTTTGGAAAGATCCATCAGAAGCTGGTACCATTTTTTGAAATACGGACGGTCGGCCGCGTCAGTCAGTAGAAGGGTCAGATCGTGAATATTCTGTTCTTCTCTCGCCGCGTCGTAAATGGGCTTTCCGCTCTCTATCTTGCAGAGCGCCACTTCTTTGGAAAGGGCCATGCGCTTCTCAAAGAGGGCCACTAAATTTTTGTCAATCCGGCGGATCTGGCGGCGCACCGCGTCTAAATCTTCCATGTCATCCTGCCTTACTGGTTCTTTTCATGGAGCTCTGCCAGCAGGGAGAGCACCTTTGCTTTGCATTCCGCCAGGGGCACTTCGAAGGTTTCCCCGCTCCGGCGGAGACGGACTTCCACATTGCCCGTTTCTTTCCACTTTTTGCCGATGGTCACCCGTACAGGGTAGCCTATCAGGTCGGCGTCTTTGAATTTAATCCCTGCCCGTTCATTCCGGTCATCGAGGACCACTTCATCCCGCTTTTCTTCCAGCGACCCGTAGAGGCTCCGCGCCGCGTCCATCACCGCTTCATCTTTGTTGTTGGCAGGAACGATCACCACTTCATAGGGGGCAATCGCCACAGGCCAGATGATGCCGTCGTCGTCATGGCTCTGCTCAATGGCCGCTGCCATGGTGCGGGATACGCCGATGCCGTAGCAGCCCATCACCATGGGCTGGGACTTGCCGTTCTGGTCCAGGTAGGTGCAGCCAAGGGCTTCACTGTACTTGGTGCCCAGTTTGAAGACCTGCCCCACTTCGATGCCTTTTTTGATGACAATATGGCCGCCGCACTTGGGGCATACGTCATGGCTGTCGATCATGCGGATGGTGTCCACTTTCACGTCCCCGAAATCCCGGGCCGGATTGACGTGGATATAGTGGCGGTCTTTCTCGTTGGCGCCGCATACGGCGTCTTCCATTTCCATCACCGTTTTGTCCACCACAATTTCAAAGTTCTTTACTTTCTTAAGGCCAATGGGGCTGATATATCCTGCGGTGAGGCCGCACCGGGAGAGATCTTCTTCCGACGCCATGGATACCGTGTCGGCGCCGAAAAGATTCTGCAGGCGCACTTCATTCACTTCGTGATCGCCCCGGACCATGGCGAGCACCACTGTGTCGTCCAGCTTGTACACCACCGCTTTCACGGACTGTTCCACCGGCGCGTGGAGGTAGCTGCAGACCATTTCTATCGTGTGCTGCCCAGGAGTTTCCACCATTTCATAAGGCTTGTCATTATGGACCGTGCAGGAAAGGGTATTGGGCAGAACTGCTTCCGTATTGGCGGCGAAATCGCAGTCTTCACAGTACACCACATCCGCTTCGCCGCTGTCGGCGAGCGCTTCAAATTCATGGGTGGTGCTTCCGCCGATGGCGCCGGAATCGGCCAGCACTGGACGGAAATGGAGGCCGCACCGGGTGAAGATCCGGGTATAAGCGTCATACATCAGGTGGTACTGCTTGTCCAGCCCTTCCCAGTCCTTGTCAAAGGTATAGCCGTCTTTCATGATGAATTCCCGTCCCCGCATGAGGCCGAACCGGGGCCGCAGTTCATCGCGGTATTTATTCTGGATCTGGTAGAGGGACACCGGCAGCTGCTTGTACGAGCTGGTATCCATGTGCACGAGAGTGGTCACCATTTCCTCGTGGGTCGGCGCCAGGCAGTACTGGCGGCCATGGCGATCCTGGAGACGGAACATTTCGTCCCCGTATACCGCCCACCGGCCGGTCTGCTGCCAGATTTCCGCCGGCTGGATAATGGGCATCTGGATCTCCTGGGCGCCGGTCTTATTGATTTCTTCCCGGATGATCGCTTCAATTTTCTGGAGCGTCCGCCACGCGAGAGGCATATACACATAAATGCCGCCAACAATCTTGCGGATCATGCCCGCTTTGAGCATGTACTTGTGGCTCACTACCACCGCTTCCGCAGGAATTTCTCTAAGAGTCGGACTGTATAATCTGGATGCTAACACTGAAATCTCCTCCTGTATTGCTGCCGTTTCGCACGTACTTGATTCCCATTTATTATATAGCATCTGCCATAGAAAAGCGAGAAAGACGGAAGGGCGCTCCCTGCCGCGCTTCCTCCCCCGCGGAAAGAGGCCCAAAGAAAAAAGCACCCTTCCGGATGCTCTCCTATGTATGCCCTTCTATTAGAAAGACGCGGTTTCGCTGTAAGCCGACGCGGTGTATGTACCGGCTGCTTCGGGAACGACCGCGCTGGAAAAAGCGAACGCGCCAATCCATGTCATCAGAAATAAAATTCTCCACAGGTTTTTCATGTTGTTCCCTCCTATTCCAATGGATATGTTCCATCCGGTTTTCTATATTTATATAT
>CAUBUJ010000156.1 GCA_958439155.1 uncultured Veillonellaceae bacterium | reverse complement strand
ATTATTCATTATGAATATGATTATTAGAAATTGAGCCGAAAAAGATATGGCAGAAACAGGAGACTCTCTGTCTTTTCGTTACGCATAGTAGCCTACGGAGAAGACCGGTACCGGCGGCTTTGCCGCATCTCTATCGTCTTTGGCGGAGAGAGCCGCTGCCAGGACGGGGACGGTGCCTTCGCCGAGGCGGAGCGCTTTCCAGAAGTCCCAGCGGCTGTCCATGAGGCGGGGCAGATGGTAGGAGACGCGGGCGTGAAGGTCCAAGTCGGCAGCTGTACGGAGGATGGCGGAGGCTACGTCCCCGCTGTCGAGACTCACCAGACGGCGGCTCACTTCCGGAGTGCGGTAGAGAAAGAGCAGGGGCAGCCCGGACATATCGAGGGGCTTTCCTGTTTTCTTTTTATATTCTTCCGCGAGGAGCGAGAGCAGAGACGGGCTCTCGATAACGGCGACGCCGTAGCCTTTGCCGGCGTACCTGACGCCTGGCGCCGCTTCCATTGCGGCGAGCAATTCCGCTACCGCCTGGCGGGGCAGAATTGCCCGCTGACGCATGTAGGAATGATCTTCTTTCCGATTCGTTGTTGCCATAGGAATCACCTCCAAGGGGTATGGCATATGAACGGCGCCCTCTCCGGAAAATGGGAGATGTCCTGCCGTTCCTGACTCAAAGTGCGGCCGCCTTTTGACTGCGCGGCGCCGGGGTTCCCCGATAGACTGCGGGGCCGGTGCTCTGACAGGCAAGACGCACTTTGCGGTCGGCGAAGAGCATGGCTTCCTGAATTTGTTCCGCCCCCTTCACGTGGGAGAGGAAGGGCAGGCGGGGCACGTCTTTTCCATAGAGACGCCGGGCGAGCGCCTGGATTTCTTCATGGCCCAGGCCGAATTCTGCGAGGCCATAGCGGAGGCCATAGGACTGGAGGAGGGAGAGTTCCCTGTCGAAACGGCTCTCGCTCACGCCGAGGAGGGCCAGCTGCACCAGGATGCCGAAGCCCACGATTTCCCCATGAAGATAGGTCCGGCGGGGATTCACCCAGGTCACGCCGTTGTAGAAAGGATGGGCAAAGCCGCCGGTTTTGATGTGCGACATATAGTTGGACGCGATGCCTGCCAGGCCCACAATAGCGGTCACTGTGTCTTCCACAAGGGGTGTGGACCGGCCTTTTGCGAAATCCCGGTGAATGTCCTTTTCATTGACCGCGAAGAACTGGTACAGCGCCTGGGCAATGCCGTAATTGAATGTGAAGGGAAGTTCCCCTTCGTAAATGAGATGGTACGGCTCTGATTCGTAGAGGCGCACCAGAGAGTCGATGATGCCGCTGTCCAGGTACCGCCGGGGCTGGCGGGCGAGAATGTCCGTATCGGCGAGGACGTACCGCGGGCTTTCTTTATTGAGCTCCCGCCGGATATAGGAACCTTCTTCGTTGTAGACGATGGTATTTCTACGGAAGGAGGCGTTGGTGGCGGTAATGGTGGGCGCCGTGATGACGGGAAGATCTGCGATGGCTGCCGCTTCCTTTGCCACATCGCATACCCGGCCGCCGCCGGCGGCGATCACCAGCTCTGCCCCTTCGTCTTTCGCAATGGCCCCATAGCTCTCCGCCTCCTGATCGGTAGGAATACCGGAAAAGCTGTGAATGGTATAGGAAACACCGGCCTCACTGAGGCTCTGGCGGATCCGGTCTCCCGCTGCGGCAAGGCTCCGTTCTGATCCGAGAAACAGCGCCTTTGTGCCATAGAGTCTGGCGATGCCGCCGATCTTCCGGAGCGCCCCCGGACCGGCGATGAAATTGAGGGGATTGTATAGTTTGATGAAAGAATCTGCCATAAGTGCCTCCTTGAGGAAATGCTGTTGGCTGTTGGCTGTTAGCTATTGGCTGTTGGCTATTGGCTGTTGGCTGCTAGTTGCTAGTTGCTAGTTAAATTGTGCGTCATGGGAACGGGGTCAAAGGTCTGGGGTCTGAGGTCTGAAGTCTGAAGAGAAATAAGAAGAACTTTTTATAAAATCCGCCGTAGGCGGCACTGCTTTCCTCGTAATAATGGGAACCCTCGCAATCATCGCACCTGAGATCTCTCCACTCCTCACATCATTGTCTGTTCCCAGTTATGCACATATTGATGAATATACGACCGGTCGAGATGACGTCAATTTCGTCTTGTACCTTTTATCATGAACCTGACAACATGGGCAAACTTTGCATCTGGGACCTCGCCTCCTGCATAGGTACGTCAAAATCCCATTCAGCTTCGCCGCCCATTCGAAGTCTTGCCGGCCCCGCAGGGGCAATGGAGGTGAGTAAGAGCGGGAATTCTGGCTCTATGCCATCGCAAAGCGAGTTTCGAGCCAGCCGTCTTGTGCGGGATGCGGGTCAAGGAGCATCCCGAGAATTAGGCAAAGCGAGATGGGCGGAGGTTTTTTCGCCTGTGCCCTTCAGGGTATTGGGCTCCACCCGTTTCTTTTTTGACTGCAAAAAAAGAAATGGGTGGAATACTAATGGACTCACATACGCAATACGGAACCAATGAAAGAAGCCCATCTGGCGATTGAGGAATAACGACATTTTTATGTCGTTATTGGGCGCTACCTTACTAGTTATTGGCAACTGCGCCCCGGATACCCCAGAGCCCGTCTGGCGTCTGAAGATTACCCCAGTAGCCGGGCGCTCGCCGCTGCCAGGTTCTTCTCCATGAATACCGTCCGGTGTTTCTTCCCCGGGAGCTGCACCACTTTGAAAGGGACGAATCCCCAGGATTCATACATCTTGCAGAGCCAGGGATGACACTGTGCCGTGCCGAGCGTCACCGACGGCACGCGGAGTTCTTTCACGAAAACTTCCGCCTCGATCCACTGGTAAAGCTGCGTCACCAAGCCGTGATGCTTGAAATCGGGATGGGTCGTGACCCAGCCGAGATGGGGCACCCCTTTCGGCCCGGGATGGGGACTCCACGGCATGTGAAGGGAAATGGTGCTGGCCAGACGGTCTCCTTCGAACCAGCCGTAACAGGGATTTTCCAGCAGCCACTGCCGGGCATCGTCCTTCGTGGCGGTAATGGCGGCAAAGGAAATGGGATAGGCTTTATCCGCCTGATATCCTTCATGGACCACGTCATAAAACGGGTCCAGATCATGTTCTGTAAGTAATCGGATCATTATGTCTCCTTTGAGATAGCTATTAGCTGTTGGCTGTTGGCTATTAGCTGTTAGTTGCTAGTTGCTAGTTAAATGGTGCATCATGGGAACGGGGTGCAGAGAAAGTCTGAAGTCAGGAGACTGGAGTCTGAAGAAGAAAGCGGAAGGACTTTTGTATTTGTGCTTCGCCGCGCATGGACGGGTTTAAAACCAGTGTACACGCAGGCGCAGCCCCTCTCAGGCCTTTGGCCAGCTCCCCCCAGCAGGGGGGAGCCCTGTGCAGTGGCATATTTCTGTTTTAGGTTTGTACGCATGCCGATAATCGCAATCACCGCACCTGACCCCGCGCGTATGTAGATACAGGAAACCTTAGCACCTGGGACCTCGCGCCTGCCTCAAACTTCAAAATCCCATTCAGCTCCCCGGCCATTCGCAGTCCGGCCGGCCCCGTAGGGGATGCGGAGGTGAGTGGCGGCGGGAATTCTGGCTCGACTGTTTGAGCGAAGCGAGTTTCGAGCCAGCCGCCGCTGCGAACCGGAGCAAGGCCGAGCAAGACTGGCCGGCGGTTTTCTTTCTTTGGTTCGTTTCTTTCTTTGGACGGCCAAAGAAAGAAATGAACTTCCCCCAATGGAATCCATTGGAAAAAAGAAAAATGGGTGGAATGCCCCTGGACTCATATACGCCATAAGAGACAATGGACAAGCCCGGCCGGCGTTTGAGGCCTACCAAGAATACACATGCGGCGAGCATCCGCCGCTCTGCGCTTTGCACTCTGTACTCTGCGCTCTTTATACCCCCGCCGGCACCGGTTCGTTTCTCCGGAGGTACCGGTCCAGAAACTGACGGGTGCGGCTTTCTTTCGGATGGACCAGGACCGCTTCCGGCGCGCCTTCTTCCACGACGTATCCTTTCTCCATGAAAACCACCTGGTCGGCGATTTCTTCGGCGAAGGCGATTTCATGGGTGACGATGATCATAGTGACGTGCCGTTCTTCCGCAATTTTCCGGATCACTGCGAGCACTTCTCCTACGAGCTCCGGGTCAAGGGCGCTGGTGGGCTCGTCGAAGAAGATCACTTCCGGATCCATGGCCAGAGCTCTTGCGATGCCGACTCGCTGCTGCTGGCCGCCGGAAAGCTGGGCAGGAAAATAATTTTCATAGCCTGCCATGCCCACTTCCTGGAGGAGGCTTGCCGCTTTTT
>CAUBUJ010000155.1 GCA_958439155.1 uncultured Veillonellaceae bacterium | reverse complement strand
ATATATCAAAGTAATAGTTGAAATGGGAGGTGTCATTATGTCCAAACATATCGTTACCATCAACAAAGGTTCCCTGCAGGACTCCATCAAGTTCGAAGGCTGCAGCGAATGCCAGACATCCTGCCAGTCCGCTTGCAAGACAAGCTGCACCATCGGCAATCTGGTCTGCACCGAAGAAGCAAAGAAAGACGCATAATGGATGGTTTCCTGTCCCTTTGGGCCGCTGGCCGGGGGATGGGGGACGTCGTGCGGCGTGCCCCAGGCCTGGGATGGCTTGGGGTTTTTGCTTGTCTGCTATCTGTCTGGGAAAAGAATGCTTCCTGAAGGGAAGGTTCCCTTTTCCTGGGATTTTTATATAAGTGAGGGATACAATGGATAACCGGGTAATGCCCATGATTCATAAGTTTAAACAGAACGGCATGGATATCGTCATGGATGTGAACAGCGGCATCGTGCACGTGGTGGATGATATGACCTATGACGTTCTCGATGTATACAAAGGACCGGAAAGCCGGCAGGCCGTTCTGGACACATTCTCCGGGAAGTACGACCCGTCTGAGCTCTCCGATATTGTGGATGATCTGGATGAGCTGGTGAAGAAGGAAATGCTCTTCGCTCCGATGGATCCGGATTATAAAGTGGCCATCGAGGACAAGCCCATCATCAAGGCGCTCTGCCTCAATATTGCCCACGACTGCAACCTGCGGTGCAAGTACTGTTTCGCCGGACAGGGCGGCTACGGTCAGTGGCGCATGCTCATGAGCTTCGACGTGGCCCGCCGGGCAGTGGATTTCCTCATCGCCCACAGCGGTCCCCGGCAGCACTGCGAAATGGATTTCTTCGGCGGCGAGCCGCTCATGAACTGGCATGTGGTGCAGCAGACTGTGGCTTACGTGCGCCAGCAGGAAAAGAAGCACAATAAAATTTTCAAACTCTCTCTCACCTCGAACGGCTTCCTTCTGGACAAGGAAAAGGTGAAGTACCTCACGGACAATCATATCGCCCTCATTCTGTCCCTGGACGGGCGGAAGGAAATGCATGACCGCATGCGCCCCGGCGTGCACGGCGAAGGCACCTATGACCAGATTCTGAAAAATCTCCAGTACTGCGTGGCCCACCGGGACGGCGAGGAATACTACGTGCGCGGCACTTATACGCGGTACAACCTGGATTTCACCAAGGACGTGCTCGACATGGTGGACAAAGGTTTCCCGGCGCTTTCCATGGAACCGGTCGTGGGAGATCCGTCAGAAGATTACGCCATCCAGGAATCGGATCTGCCCCGGGTGAAGGCAGAGTACGACACTCTCGCGAAAGCGTTCATCCAGCGGGAAGAAGCGAAGAATCCTTTCTTCTACTTCCATTTCAATATGAGCCTCTGGCGGGGGCCGTGCCTGCCGAAGCGTCTCCGCGGCTGCGGCGCCGGCCATGAATACCTGGCAGTGGTGCCCAACGGCGATATTTACCCATGCCACCAGTTTGTAGGACGGGAAGAATATGTGGTGGGCAATGTCTTCGAAGGCCTCAAAAACATGAAGATGATGAAGGAATTCCGGGAAAACCACGTGCTCACCAAGCCGGAATGCGTGAAGTGCTGGGCGAAATTTTTCTGCTCCGGCGGCTGCCACGCCAACAACGTGACTTATGCCGGCTCCATCAAGAAACCGCTCCACATCAGCTGCGAGATCCAGAAGAAACGGATTGAATGCGCCCTCATGATCCAGGCGTATAACAAGATCCATCATCCGGATATTATGGAACAGCCGGGACTGGCGAAACAGCTCGCCCGGGAACGGCTCGTGTAAAAGACAAATACAAAATTCCCCATGGGGCTTAGTCTAAATCCCATGGGGAATTTTTATTTGCCTTCCGGCGGAGGCGTTTCCATGTCTTTTTTGAGCTTTGCTGCTGCCCGGAGATTACCTGTCACATAGAGGGCGACAGCGATGATGACGAAGAGGAAATTGATGAGCATGATCGGAGAGAGGTGCTCCCCATAGAGGAAGGCGGTCCCCATCTGGAAGGACGGCCCCAGGTACATCATGATGGAAGCGGCGCTGAAAGAGATGCCCTGGAGGCCGGCGGAGAAGAACGCCATAGGAAGGGCGGTGATGACGCCGGTCATGGGCAGAAGGAGCCATTCCCAGCCGGATACATGGCCGATGGCGCCTTCTCCGATGCTGTCCATATAGAGAATATAAAACAGCGCCGGCACTGTGACGCAGAGCGACTCAAAGAATACCGTCAGCAGTCCCGAGGCGCGGACCCCTTTTTTGATGCAGCTGTATATGGCGAAGGGGAAGCACATAATGAGAGAGAGCCAGGGCATCTGGCCATAGAGAAGGAACGCGGTGATAATGCCGGAAGCGGCGACAAGGATGGCGCTTTTCTGCCAGGCGTTCATTTTTTCTTTGAAAAGGAGTGCCGAGAAGAGGAGGCACAGAATGGGATTGATGTAGTACGCCAGCGCCGCGTCCAGAATGTGGCCGCCGGTGACGGCGTAAATGTAGAGGCCCCAGTTCATGGTGATGAAAAGGGACGCCGCGAGAAGGCGCTTCATGAGGGGCCGGTCGTGAAAGAGGGCGATCCCTTCGGCGCGGCGGGCCTTCGTGGTGGCGAAGCACCAGAGCCCGCATACCACGGCGGACCAGACGATGCGCACGCACAAGAGGTACACCGGGTCCAGCATGTACAGGTATTTCCAGAATACAGGCACCACGCCCCAGATGGCTTGGGACATGAAAAAATAGAAATAAAAGATAGACATGGCGCGCTTCCTTCAAAAAGATTTTTATAAATTCTATCAAAAAGGAAACAGAATATCAATTATAATAAGGGAAATGGGTTTTCATACAGACATAGAAAAGGGCAGCAGGAGAATCCTGCAGGTGACAGAATGCATTCTTTGATCCAGACGAGACGGTTCAAATACATAGTGTGGGCAGCGGCAGTACTTCTCCTCATGGGCGGCGTGTACTGGTATACCCACAGCCGGACCACTGCGCGCCGCGCCGCTCCGTCTGCGCCGGCAGTCATGGCAGAGACGCTCCGGCGGAAGGACATGGAAAAGCGGGTGGTCCTTTCCGGGAAAACTGTGCCGAAAGCGGAGGTGGCCATTTCCCCCAAGTACGGCGGGCGCCTTGCTTCTGTGGAGGTTGACCTGGGGAGCGTCGTCGCTGCTGGGGATGTGCTCGCCCGGCAGGATACGAAGGATCTGGATATTTCCATCCTCCAGAACCAGGCAGGAAGCGACGAAGCGGCGGCCAGCGCCGTGGAGAGCCGCGCCCAGTACGGCGGGGATACCACGAAAGCCCAGTCTGATTATGACAATGCCCTCGCGTCGTACCAGCGGTACCAGTCTCTTTACGACGAAGGGGCGGTGTCCCTTCAGGACCGGGATGACAAGTACCGCGCCATGATGGAAGCAAGAGCCGCTTTGGAGAGCCTCCAGAACCAGCAGATCGGGGCGGATCCGGCGGTGGTGGTCTCCAAAGAAGCGGCCGCGGAAAAAACGCGGTATACCGTAGAAGCGCTGGCGCAGCAGCGGGAGGATATGACCATCCGCGCTCCATCGGCAGGCGTCATCGGATACCGCAAGGCGGAAGCGGGAGAATGGGTGACAGCGGGGCAGAAAATCCTTTCCATTGTGGACAACAGTGAGGTCTATGTAGACGCAGATGTGGCGGAGCAGGATATCGGCGTCCTCCAGGAAGGGATGCCCCTGTCCGTGTCCATTGATTCCATCGGAGAGACGAGAGAAGGCCGCATTTCCTATATCAGCCCTGCCATGGACGCGGATACCCGGTCCTACAAGGTGCGGATTGTCCTGGACAATGGGGAAGGACGGCTCCTGGGCGGCATGTTTGCCCGCACGGAAGTGACCGCCCTCCAGCGGAAGGATACCCTCTTCGTGCCGAAAGAGGCGGTCGGCGATGACAATGGGAAGAAATATATTTTCCTCCTCGATGATGAGGGGAAGGCAAGGAAATCCTATGTCACCATCGGCCTGTCCAATGACGAGTCTATGGAAATCCTCCGCGGCGCCGCGCCGGGAGACCGGGCGGCGGTGACCAATATTTCCCGCATTCGTGACGGCATGGCTGTGGAAATTACGGAAGCGCCGGGAGGAAACGAATGAAAGGATTCAACGTAACCCGCTATTCCGTGACGCACCCTGTGGGGATCGCCATGATCGTCCTCTTCTTCGTGGTGCTTGGCCTCTACAGCTACTGGCGGATCGGCGTAGAGCTCTATCCGAATATCAATACGCCCTATGTGGTGGTGTCTGTCCGTTACGACGGGGCCGACGCGGAATCGGTGGAGCAGCAGATCACAAAGCCTGTGGAAGACGCCCTTTCCTC
>CAUBUJ010000154.1 GCA_958439155.1 uncultured Veillonellaceae bacterium | reverse complement strand
GCGAGCCGCCCTTTCACCGTGAGAGGCAGCCCCTTCCCATGCCAGGTGACGCCGTGGGTGTCAAACAGGGTATAGTACGGCGTGAGGGGCCGCTCCCCGAGACGGCCATGACCCATGTATATGGCATCGGCCTCCCCGTAGAGTCCCACAGGGATGAGAAAACGGAGGGTCGATCCGGACTCGCCGCAGTCGAGGAGCACTTCTCCGCCCCGTTTCCTTACGCCGCCGCGCACGGTATACGCATCCCGTCCGGGAAAAACGGACGGCGCTTCCTCAAATTCCGCGCCAAGCGCTTCCATACAGCGGATCGTCGCTTCAATGTCTTTGGAAAAACTCACATTGTCTACGACGCTTTCCCCCTCCGCCAGAGCCGCGCAGATCAGTTCCCGGTGGGTCATGCTCTTCGAGGACGGCACCTGCACCGCCCCGGAAAGCGGGCGGGGATGAATGATTTTATCCATGACGCGCCTCCGGAACGAAACGGGGAATCTCTGCGGCCGCCACCGGCAGAAGGCGGCTCTTTCCGATTTCATCGAGTACCACGAAAGTAATGCCGCTGCCGCGCCGTTTCTTGTCATGCATCATATGAGACACCAGCGCGTCCCGGCTCACCGCTGCCCTGATAGGGAGCCCCATCCGGGCGAGCACACTGGCGATGCGCGCTGCCGTGCCGGGCCGGGTGATCCCCATAGACTCGGTCCTCTCTGTGAGCATCACCATGCCCGCCGCTACAGCCTCTCCATGGGTATAGGTCTCATAATGGTACTCCCGTTCAATGGCATGGCCGATGGTATGACCGAAATTGAGAAGCATCCGCGCCCCATTGTCCCTTTCGTCTGCCTCCACCAGATCCGCCTTGATCCGGCAGGACGCGCGGATGATTTCCGGAAGCGCTTCCAGAATATCCGCGTCCGTTTTGAGCGTCTCAAAGAGAGAAAACAGCCCGGCATCAGCGATGCATCCGTACTTCACCGCTTCCGCCATGCCGTCGTGGATGTACCGCGGCGGAAGGGTCGCCGTCAGGTCCGGGTCGATGAAGACCCCCTTCGGCTGGTAGAAATTGCCGGCCAGATTTTTCCCGCTCGCCAGGTCCACCGCCACCTTGCCGCCGACACTGCTGTCGATCTGGGCGAGAATGGTGGTAGGCATCTGCACAAACGGCACGCCCCGCAGGTACACCGCCGCCGCAAAGCCCCCCAGATCTCCCGGGACGCCGCCGGAAAGGGTCACCACCCCGTCGCTCCGGGTCATGCCGAAATCGGCCATTTCCTCCAGCACCTGTCCGAGGACAGTGAGATTCTTGCTCTTCTCTCCATGGGGAATGGCGATGCGCCGCACCAGGAGGCCCTCCGCTTCGAGGGCAGCCGCGAGCCGCGCCCCGTAGAGGCCATCCACCACATCATCCGTAATGACGGCGATTTTCTCCGCTGCCGGCATGAGCGCCCGGATCCGCGGCGCCGCCCGGTTCAGGAGCCCCCGCTCCACCTCGATGGTATACGAATTAGGTCCGAGGTTCACCTCGATCTTTTCCATGGACTGCCATCCTCCTTCTTTCACAGGCCTTCTCTAAATACAGAGCGAGCCCTTTCTCATTTTTTCTTTCCAAAAGACCACGCAGTTCATCCAGCGCTGCCTGGTACCGGGCGATTTCCTGGAGTACATTCTCCCGGTTCGCGAGGAACAGCTTCGTCCAGAGAGCGGCATTGATATCAGCGATCCGCGTAGCGTCCCGGAAACCGCCGCCGATGAAACGGTGCGTCTCCTCATTGAGAGAAACGCTTGATACGAGAGCCGCAGCAATCGCGTGGGGCAGATCACTGGTATAGGCAATGATCCGGTCATGGTCCTCGGCGGTCACTTCCGGCACAGCGCAGCTCCCCAGGGCCAGTGCCATGTCCCGGATGAGCGCCACATGGGCCGGCGCGTTTTCCTTCTGCGGCACCAGGATGTAATTGCATCCGTCAAAAATGCGCCCGTCTGACTGTCCATAGCCGCCCCCCTCCCGTCCCGCCATGGGGTGGGCGGAAATAAAATCCATCCCCGCCGGGAGAAGCGACTGGACCTGCGGCGCGAGCCCCTCCTTCACGCCTGCCGCGTCGGTAAGGACCGCGCCGGCTTTGAAATCTCCGCGGTGAGCTTGTACAAAGGCTTTCGTCACGCCCTCCGGTACGGCGAAAATCACAATATCCGCTTCCGCCAAATGCTCTTCCCCGGCAGCGTCAATCACGCCCTCTGCCAGAGCCGCCGCAAGCGGCGCCGCCGACCGGTTCACACCGACGACCCGCGCGCCGAGCTCTTTCAGACGCTTTGCATAGGATCCGCCGATGAGCCCCATCCCGACGACACAAAAAGTAAAGTCCTTCACATCCATCTGCTCTATCTCCCATTCTTCTTTCATTTGGTATTTCTTTATTATACTACGGAAAAAGGAGGGAATGCCCGCGGCAAAAGCAGATGGAGCGTCATGGGAGCGGGGTGCAGAGCGCAAAGGGGTGGACACTCGCCGCATGGACCTGGGAAAGTTGAGAGTTGAGAGGGGTGGTGCGCCGCCTCTAGTCAAATGGGCGGCGGGATTTTGATAGGCCGGGCGGTACCGCCTGGGGTCGATATGACGGCACTTTCTTCTTGTTTCTTCGGCAAGATACACAGTGCTCAGCGGCGGAGCCGCATTACAAAAAGCCCATCCGCTTTCCTCTTCAGACTGCCGTCTTTGGACTGCAGACTGCGGGCCCCGCTCCTATGACGCACGCTCGCCTTCTGGAACCCCGGCGGCGGAGCCGCCTATAAAAAGGCCTTCCGCTTCCCTCTTCAGACTCCTGTCTCCAGACTTCAGACTCCACGCCAATGACGCACTGCCCGCAAGGCCCGGGCCATGCGCCGGATCCCGCTCTGCCTCAGATTTCCCGTCCTACGATCGGCGCGAGAACCTGGAGTTTCTTCATGAGACCGTCGAACATGGCCGGCGTGATGGACTGGGCACCGTCGCACCAGGCGTGTTCCGGATCGTTGTGCACTTCCACCATGATGCCGTCCGCGCCGGCTGCCACCGCTGCCATGGCCATGGACTCCACCATCCACCGCTTCCCTGTAGCGTGGCTCGGGTCGATCACGATGGGGAGATGGCTCATCCGCTTGATCGCAGGAATGGCGGAGAGGTCGAGGGTATTTCTGGTAGCCGTCTCGAAGGTGCGGATCCCCCGCTCGCAGAGGATTACGTTGTGGTTGCCTTCGGACATGATGTATTCGGCGCTCATGAGCCATTCTTCAAGGGTCGCCGACATGCCCCGCTTCAGGAGCACCGGCACATGGAGCTTGCCCACCGCTTTCAGGAGATCGAAATTCTGCATATTCCGCGCGCCAATCTGGATGAGATCCACCCCTTTTTCAAGGAAGAGACCAATCTTATCGGCGCTCATGAGCTCTGTCACCACAGGAAGCTTCGTTTCCTTCGCTGCTGTGCAGAGGTAATCCAGCCCTTTCGCGCCGAGGCCCTGGAAAGAGTACGGCGACGTTCTCGGCTTGAACGCGCCGCCCCGGAGCATGGACGCGCCGGAGGCCTTCACCGCTTCCGCTACGCCCATAATCTGTTCCGGCGTTTCAATGGAGCAAGGCCCGGCGATGACTGCCAGTTTCTTTCCGCCCACCTTCACGCCAGACACGTCGATGATGCTGTCCTCCGGATGGAAAGACCGGCTTGCCCGCTTGTACGGTTCCTGCACGCGGAGCACATCTTCAATGCATTCGTACCCGCGGAGAAGATTTGCATCGAGCGACGCCGTATCCCCTACCAGACCGAGCACCGTTTTCTGGGTGCCGACGATTTCATCCACCTCGAGGCCTCTCTTTTCGAGGCACTGGATCACTTCATCAATGGCTGCTTTCGACGCGTTGGTTTTCATTACGAGTATCATGGTTTTCCCCTTTTCTGAAATGAACGGGCCTTTTCATTTCTTCCGCTCTGCGGATAATAAAAAAAGCAGACCCGCAATGGAGTCTGCTTCAAATGCAATCTGCCTGGCGATTATGCCCTTCGCCTCTGATCTGCGTGAAGAATGTCCCCTGCGGTATGGTGTAATTTCGCAAAGCCAAAAAAGCCGGCGTAATAAAAACCCCAGCTAAAGTCAAAAGCGAAATATGCACTTGTCATCCCGTTCGCGAGAGAAGTCTTCATGGTCTTTTCCTCATATTGGTGACAACATTTGAATGAGTTGTCTTATTCTAATCCTGCCCTTATTCTCCTGTCAAACCAATTGCGCAAACGATATACAGCACGCAATCTATCGAAAATTTGAATAGTCTCATCTTCTTCTGTTCTCTCTTTCGCCTGACTCATCCATTTTACATTCAATGATGATTTTTCTCTATAATTGGCATCTTTCCTTATACC
>CAUBUJ010000153.1 GCA_958439155.1 uncultured Veillonellaceae bacterium | reverse complement strand
GCCGTCAAATTCCGGGAGGGACACGCTGATGGACACTTCCATATCGGACAGGCCGGAGAGGGATTCTTTCCATTCCTTGTACGGCGCGATGAGGGTGTACGCTTCGAGAATGGGCACAGAGAGCTCCGTGAGTTCCGGAATGGTGATGGAGCCGGAAGAGGTCATGGCAAATTTCATGGCGCAGAGAACTACGTCCACCGACGGGACGCCGTCATGGGTGAAGCAGCGCCGGAACACCTCCCGGAGAGGTGGCATCCCTGCTTCCTCGATGGGCATGCCATTGGTGAAGACGCATACCGCGTTCATCCCCTGCGCCTCGATTTCACGGATCACCGCGTCCTGGTAGGCCAGATCCTCCCAGATCCACTCATCCCGGTAGAACACCATCCCCACCGTGGGCCGTCCGGGCCGGCAGTACGCTTTCTCATAGGCGGAAAGATCCGTCATGAAACGGTCCTTCATACCCGGGTGGTAAATCCCGGCCCATGCGATAGGAGACGGCGCCTCTGCCGCTGCCTTGGATCCGCAGAAACGGCTCGCCAGGTACAGGAAAAGCGCCCGGTGATTCCGCGCCCCGCCGTAGGACACATAGGCGCTCACCTGGCGGATCACTTCCCGGTCTACATGACTCACCGCTTCCTTCTCCGCCGAGCCTGCCGCGTCGATGTAGTACGGAATGCCCCGGCTCTCCAGAAACCGGCGGCACCGCTTCCAGAATTCCGTCTGGATGGTGGTACTCATCCATTTCACAAAGACAAAAGACGCCCCGGAAAGCAGTGTCTCCCATGACGGCCCCCAGGGATCCCCTTCCTTCATTTTCACGCATTGCGAAGAGGCCCCCAGAAGCCCCTCCCGCTGAAGCGCGCCCATGGCGGCAGAAAGCACCGCCCAGCGCCGGTCAATATTGGTGAGACAGATGATTTTTCCCATAAGAATCTCCTCGAAAAGGATAAAAGATCATTCCGCCCCAATAGGGGGAAGATCGGTGAAATATTCAGGATATACAGTACGGGCCAATATTTCTACTGTATCCGCTGCGTGTTGGGAGGATACATAACGGTATTTGTCCGGTACATAGAAAAGCTGTCCCGCCTGGACAGCCCGCACTGTGCGGTAAGCCGGATCATGGAGGATTTCCTCTTTCAAAGCGGAAGCCTGGCTTCTGCCATCAAAATTCCACGTAGGGAGAAGGAGAATATCTGGATCGTATTCGATGACACTTTCTTTTGTGAATACAGCGGCCTCGCTGCTGGAAGGCAGGAGAAGCGCTTTATTGTCGATGCGGCTGATGCGCAGGAGATCGGCGAAAAGATTTCCCTTCTTGCCTACAATACCGGAAAAAGACAGGGCGAGCACGCTCCGCTCTTTGCCAGGAGGCAGACCGGACAGGCGCTCTTCGATGGCCTGGCGGCGTCCATTCATCTGGGTGACCATTGTCTGGGCAGAAGACTCTTCACCAATGGCGCGGCCGATGCCGAGAATTTTCTTTTCCAGATCAGGCCACGCTTTGGGATAGAGCGATACATAGACGGGGATTCCCATATCGGTGAGAGTGTCGATCACTTCCCGGCCCGTACCGGCATTGAGAAAAACCAGATCCGGTCTTTCTGCGAGGATGCTTTCCGCATTTGGCTCTGCTGTGTGTCCGATAAGGTCCCGTTCTTCCTTTGTAACGAATGTAATATCTCCATCACCAGCGTAGCGGGATAAGGCCCGGATGCGGGAGGAGTCTGTCATTTCCAGTAGAATCTCATCAATGCCGTAAGAGACAGATACGATCCGGACCGGTTTTTCGTATAGGGAAACGGTGCGGCCTGTATCGTCTGTGACCGTGTAGAGCGGAGGCCGCTTTTCTAGGGGCGGCGCGCAGCCGCTGACATTGAGAAGAACAAGAAAAAGAAAGAGACAGATTCGCTTCATTGCATTTTGACTTTCTCTGTGTAATTCTTAATCTGCATAGGTTATACTATGAGTATAACATTGAATAGTAATTATACAATCTATTTTATAACTGAGGAATTTATGATTCATAGCTATTGGGGAAAAACAGGATTTTTTTTAGGAATGCTTTTCTTTTTTTGCGCACTCATTTTGTATGCGCTCCATGAAGGTCAAATACCAGTATCAGTTCACGCAGTCTGGTATGAAATGGGACGGACCATGGGAATCGCTTCCGGTGAGCCGCCGCATCCGGAAGAAACGGCGGTCTTCTGGTACATCCGCATGCCCCGGGTGCTGGTGGCTCTTTTGGCAGGGGCGGGCCTTGCTGCATCCGGCGCGGTCATGCAGGGCGTCTTTTCAAACGCTCTTGCTGATCCGGGCATTATCGGTGTTTCTTCCGGCGCTTCTTTTGGGGCGGTGCTCTGCATTGCGCTTGGCTATTCGGCGCTTTCTATGTACAGTATGCCCGCCTTTGCGCTGGCTGGCGCAGCCCTTGCCCTCGTCATCACTGCAGCGCTGACCTACAGGGACGGGGATATTTCCCCTATGAGTCTTCTTCTGGCGGGAGTCGCAGTGGGCATGTTTCTCAGTGCCGTCACCAGCGGGATTCTCACGTTTATTAGCGAATACAAATTGAAAGAATTTCTCTTCTGGATGGTAGGAGGCCTTGATTACCGGCGGTGGGAACATGTGGAAATCGCGGCCGGGCCGGTCCTTGCGGGACTGGCCTTTCTGACCATGATGGGACGTCACCTGAATGTACTCTCTCTTGGCGAGGAAGAGGCGCGGGCATTAGGAATGAATGTATTGCTTTTCCGGGCGCTTTTTCTCCTCACCGCGTCCCTCATGACGGCTTCCGCGGTGTGCGTAACCGGGATGATCGGATTTGTTGGTCTGGTCATTCCCCATGTGACAAGGATTCTCCTCGGGCCAGATCATCGTGTCCTCATTCCTGCTTCTGCATTTTTAGGCGGAATTTTTCTCCTTTTCTGTGACACCCTGGGCCGTGTCATTGCGGCGCCTATGGAAATACGGGCAGGCATCGTGACCGCCCTGGTAGGGGCGCCCTATTTCCTGTACCTGCTCCGCCGGATGCGCCGGCAGGGAGGTGTGCTGTGAGTGCGCTTCTTGAGGCAAAAGGCCTCTCTGTACGGGTGGGAAACCAGGTGCTCCTCCATCCGTCAGACCTCACTATAGAACCGGGAGAATTCATCGGCCTCATTGGACCCAATGGCGCAGGGAAGAGTACATTTTTAAAAGCTTTGCGTGGGCTCATTCCCAGAAGCGGAACAGTGTTTATCATGGGGCAGGATGAAAAAAGGATGTCGGAAAAAGAAGTTGCCCGGCGGATCGCTTTTATGCCTCAGGAGTTTCAAACTACCTTCGGATATACTTGCAGGGACATTGTCCTCTCCGGGCGCTATCCCCGCCTGGCGTGGTGGGAGTCCCTGTCAGCAAAGGACCGGGAAATTGCCCGACGGTACATGATCTATACAGGGACAGAAGCACTGGCAGCGCGGTCGGTGCAGTCCGTCTCCGGCGGCGAGCGGCAGCGGGTGCTTCTCGCCAAAGTACTGGCGCAGGAAACACCCCTTCTCTTTCTTGATGAACCTACCGCCTCTCTGGACCTGCTCTACGCAGAGGATATTTTCCGTCTCTGCCGGAAACTGTCCCAGGAAGGGAAATCCATCCTCATGGTTTGCCATGATCTCACCATGGCAGCCCGCTGGTGCAGCCGCCTCATACTTCTTGCTCATGGCTCTATGATGAAGAGCGGCGCACCGAAAGAAGTTGTGACCTCAGAAAATCTTGCCGCTGCTTTTGGCCTGCGGGCAGCGGTCTATACGGATCCCGTCTCTGGAGAACTGTCTATCTATACCATGGCACCTGCTTCACGAAAGCGGACTTCCATTCTCCTCCTTGGTTCCGGGAAAAAGATAACAGAATTGATCCGGCTCTGCGCTGCCCATGGCTATCCCCTGCAGTGCGGGTACCTTCCGGAAGGCACGGAGGCTCGGGCAGCGGCGGCCGCCTTTGACGTACCTTACCAGAAAGAGAAAGAAATGGTACAGATAGAAAATGGTGATCTCATCCTGGCGTTCGGACTTTCCGCAGAAGAAAAAGGACGCCTCCCTGCGCTTCTGTCCCAGGCGCGCTGCATCACGGAGGAGAAGGTGCCCGGAGCAGAGTATAACTCATGGCAGGCCATATGCCGCCTCATTGAGGAAGAAATTTTACCATAGGTACAAATGGAATCCTAATGAGAAATATTTTATAGTAAATTCAATAAAAATTATCAACAAATTAGACATAGACGGGAAAGTGGTGTAATATGCATATATCAGCAGGGAGATATAAATGAGGAATAGGCCCTGTTTGAGAAAGGGGAAATTCATATGGAAAAGAAATATACCATCCGCGCGCTCATCCTGACGGCGCTTGCAGCCTCTCTATGCGGGGGGGTGGCTAATGC
>CAUBUJ010000152.1 GCA_958439155.1 uncultured Veillonellaceae bacterium | reverse complement strand
GTCATGCCGTTCCGCCGGGCCACCGCGAGGGAGGGCTCATTATTTTCCCGGATGATGGAATAGACTTCATCCACGCAGATATGACGGAACGCGTAATCCCGGAGGGCCTGCGCCGCTTCTATGGCATAGCCGTGATGCCACGCCGCTTTTTCAAAGATGTAGCCGATCTCGAGAACATACCGGTTCCCCCGGTCCTGCAGAGTGAGCCCCATCTGACCAATGAGGCGGCCATCCGATTTCCTCACGACCGCCCAGAGGCCGTACTTGTGGCGGTATTCCCGGTACCGCGCGATCTGCCGTGCCATCCAGAGGCGCACTTCCTCCTCTGTGAAAGGATGCTCCCAGGCGCGCATCACCTCTTCGTCCTGGAGCATGCGGCATACGTCCGGCCAGTCCTCCTCGGTGAGCTCCCGGAGGCGGAGCCGCTCTGTCTCAAGCTTCCACACCGGCGCCGCTCTTTGCCCTTTCTCCTCCATCACACCACCTGGAAGAGGAAGAATTTCAAATAATACGTCTCCGGCACCGTCATAAGGATGGGATGATCCGGCGCCTGCTGGCGGAATTCGATCTGCCGGAGAGTCACTCCTGCGTCCCGGGCCGCTTCCTTCACCATTTTCACGAAAAGCTCTTCGCTCATGAAATGAGAACAGGAGCACGTCGCCAAGTACCCTCCCCGGGGCAGAATTTTCATGGCGCGGTAATTGATTTCCTTGTATCCCCGGAACGCGGACCGAGTGGTTTCGCTGGACTTGGTGAAAGCCGGCGGGTCCAGGATGATGTAGTCATAGCGGTGGTCTTTCTTCTGGTCGAGCCCGGTAAGGAAATCAAACACATCGGCCTGCTTTGCCTCTACAGCGAGCCCGTTCAGCCTGGCATTCCTCGCAGTCATGGCCGCAGCCTCTTCCGAAATGTCGAGGGCTGTCACCGAGGCCGCGCCCCCTTTGGCGGCGTTCAGGGCAAAGGCTCCCGTATGGGTGAAGCAGTCCAGCACGTGCCGCCCCCGGGCAATGGATGCCGCGGCGAGGCGGTTGTATTTCTGGTCGAGGAAGAAGCCTGTCTTCTGGCCATGCTCCACATCCACGTCGTAGCGGATGCCGTTCTCCGTGATGGGGACCACCGTTTTTTCCGCTGCCGGGTCAAGGAGGGCGCTCTTGTAGAAGCCTTTATATTCTTCCATCCCTTCCAGCTCGCGGATCTTCACGTCATTCCGCTCATACACCGCCGACACAGGGAGATCTCGCTCCCGGAGCACCTCGATGAGCCCGTCCAGGATCATTTCCTTCCTCGCCTCCACGCCGAGAGAGAGCACCTGCACCGAGAGCACGTCGCCGAAGCGGTCCACCGTGAGCCCCGGCAATTGGTCCGCCTCGCCGAAAATGAGACGCATACAGTCCCAGTCCTCCCTGCGCATCACCTGGAGACGGTAATCCACGGCGTACGCGGCGCGGCGTTTCCAGAAAGCCTGGTCGAAATGATCATTGGCATTCGTCGAAACGAGGCGGATCGTAATTTTCGAAGCAGGATTGTAAAAGCCTGTCCCTACGAATTTCCCCTTCTTTGAAAGCACCCGCACCAGATCGCCCGGCGCCAGTCCCTCCTCTGCCTCTTCGATTTCCGAACCATAAATCCAGGGATGCCCGCCCCTTGCGGCGAGCTCAGCCCGCTTGCTGATCACTGCTGTGCGAAGATGTTCCATAGTCTCCTCCTGTGAACGTAAATTTCCTTCCTGATTGTAGCACAGGAAATCCCCTCCGTCTCGCAGGGACCATAAAAAGCGCCCCTTAGGAAGCGCCTTTTTTCAAGTTCATTCTATTTCACACAATGAAAGTTAGGAGGAAACATCCCCCAGATCCGGCCAGGGAAGCCCCCACCGTCTGTCAGGAGGAAATTTTCCTTTTCATTCTGCCCCGCAATGCGATCCGTGCGGGTCCTAAAAAATCTTCTCCTTTATCCTTACCGTTCCTCTATGACGTGCACGTTGTAGGAAAGAGTCAGTTCCAGCCCCAGTACATCGTCCATGAGGCAGGCTGTAAAGCGGTCCCCAAAGACAAAACCATGGAGGAGGGACACGGTTCCTGTATAGATGAGGCAGTCTTCGAGGGGCACCTCCGCTTTTACTTTCTCCACGATGGTGTCAAAAGGAAGAAGATCTCCGGCCGTGCCATTCTGGTAGGCCTTGACTTCTCCCTCTGTCTGCTGGGACGAAATGATGCGCAGCTCCGGCAGATGGTCCTTCACTTCCTCATATTCCCAGAAAGCATCCGAACAAGGCTTGAGGCAGACCTGCTTGGATTTATGAATGGATGTCCCTTCCAGTTCCCGGTCGGTATGATCACTGCCAAGGCCGATATAAAATTTTCCTCCATGGCAGAGAATGAGGTATTCCGCCTCGCCGCTGGTCTTGCTGCCGATCACGTCAATCGTATCTTTTCTCGTGACGATTTGCGGGTCGCACTGGTACGGCACAGGCACATCTTTCGGACATGTCACGCCGGCCTCTTCCAGCAGATGTATATATTCCATTGTTTTCTCTGTGTCTTTTCTGGAAAAGCAGAGTACCACGAGATGCTTGATCTCTGTGCTCACCGTATACTGCCCTTTCCTGCTAATAATTTTAAAATTCATTGCTCTGTGCCTGCTCTTTCTCATAGGAACAAAGTCCTATATTTTCAGGAAAAATAAAATCCTTCTGCACCGGAACAAGTACCATACCTTGGCACTGGTAGAAGAAACCAAGGGAAGGCGTCCTGCATTTTTTCATTTCTGCCGCACCTCGTTTCACCTGACGTCCGTACAGAAAGAATGAATCATTTCCCTTTACACATGGTACAATGCGGGCCGCCGGTCGCGGAATACATTAATCCCTTCCCGGATGCCGCGAATCACGTCGAGGTCGATCTCCCCAGTCTGGATTTCTTCCTCCTCGCCGAGGTGGCAAAGCTCCTCACCCCAGGGGGATAGCAGCAGGGAGTGGCCGCCGAATTTTGTCGCCCCTGCCAGACCGCATTCATTGACGGCGCAGAAATACATCTGGTTCTCGATGGCCCGCGCCTTGGCGAGAGTCACCCAGTGCTCTTTCCGCACGAGAGGCCACGCAGCGGGAAGGAAGAAGAGATCCACCCCTTGGAGCGTCTCCGTGCGGATCCATTCGGGAAAACGGATGTCATAGCACACCGCCAGGGAGCAGGGAATCCCATCCAGCTTGAAATGGACCGGGTGATCCCCGCCGGCGAAGTATTCCGTCTCTCCCATGGGACTGAAGCCATGCACCTTGTCGTAGGAGGCGACGACAGCGCCTTCCCGGTCAAAGACGTAGCTCCGGTTGTACACCTTGCCCTCTTCCAAGACCGCTGCCGAACCGGCCACGATATTCACGCCGTGCCGTTTCGCGAACGCGCCGAAGAGCGCCTTCGTTTCCTTTCCTTCCGGATCGGCCGCCTCATGGAGCGCCTCTGCAGGCTGCGGGAAAAAGCCCGTATTGAGCGTCTCCGGGAGCACCAGAATATCCGGGGCCTCCTTCATGGCTTCCGTCATGAGCGCTTCCGCGTGGGCGTAATTTTTCTCCATTTTCCCCACTTTCACATCCATCTGGATCAGTGCGATTTTCTTTTTCATCATACCCTCCTAAGGCCGTCTCCTCTCCTGCGCGGAGAGCGCCAGCCTTTCGAAAAAAAGACAGACCCAGTGAGTCTGCCTTCTTTGTCATTTTGAAATTATCAATAATCCTTATTCCTGTACCTTTACATGATAGGACAAGTCGATTTCCCGGCCCAGCCGGTCATCCACGAGGCGGCAGGAAAAGCGCTCCCCGTACTTGTAGCCCCGGAGGAGCGGCACCGTGCCGGAAAAAATGAGGCAGTCCTCCAGGTCCACCGCCTTGCTCACCTTATTGAGGAGCGCGATCGGCGGCAGGATGTCCCCTGCCACGCCGTCCTGGTACTCCATCTCCGCGCCGCCTACGACCACAGTCGACGCGAGACGAAGCTCGCTCAGGTGATCCTTGATTTCATAATAATCCCAGAGCACGCCTGCGCAGGGTTTCGGGCAAGCCCGCTTCGACGCTGGGATATCATCCATCTCGATGTCCCGGTCCGTGTGGTCGCTCCCAAGGCCGATGTAATATTTCCCGCCATGCTTCAAAATGAGGTACTCCGCTTCTCCGCTGGTGCGCTTCCCATGGACAGTGATCGTATCCGCCTGCACCGCCAGCGCCGGGTCGCAGCTGTAGAGTGCGGGAATGATCGCCGGACACTGCACCTGGAGCCGCTCCAATTCCTCCACATGTTCCATAGCCTTCTCAATGTCCCGTCCAGAGAAGCCCACCATCACCAGATTCTTCGGCGTCACCGTCATTTCGTGACGTCCATGCCTGTCCTCTACCATAAATTTCATCACTGCCGCCCCCTGCTCATATAAAAAAGCGGGGAAGATATCCTTCTCCG
>CAUBUJ010000151.1 GCA_958439155.1 uncultured Veillonellaceae bacterium | reverse complement strand
GGGGAAGCGACTGGGACGAATCCCAGGAAAAAATCTGCGCCGGATATTTCCGGAGGAGTGGGAAAAGACAGTCCGTCTGTCCCCCGCGGACCACATTGCACCATCCGGCAGAGGCTGCGAGAACTGCCAGGTCATAAGGCATGGCATATTCCCGGTAGCGCTTTTCCGTCATTTCTTCATAATCTGCCATAGGCGCCTCGAGGAAAATGCCGTCCGCCCCGAGTTCCACCGCCCGCTGCACGAGAGCGCAGGTGGTCTCCGTGACAGCGTCCAGCGCGGCTTTCACTTCTTTTCCAAAGCCGCGGCGCAGATCTTCCGCCGCCTGAGGCGCTCTGTCGAAAAGTGCCGCTGCAGGGCTCATCACACGGAAGAGCACCGGCGCCGCGCCGTTCACCTTCTCGAGAAGGCGCTTCACTGTCTCGAGCGCGCGGAAGAGGGCGCCTTCATTCACCGAGAGAGGCCTTAGTTTCAGCCATTCTTCCGGATCGGTGCTGTACAGCACGCCCCCGTTTCTCGTCATCGCCGGTACGGCGTAGTCTTTTCCCGCATAGCCTCTTTCATTCACAGGAATCACCGCGTCGCTGTCCCATTCCTCATAGAAGCGGAACGCCCGCTCCGCGTCCATTTCGGGATGTCCCGTGCCGGCGCTGTCAGGCTGCCAGAAAACGAAGGGGACCCTGTCCGGCTTCCTGCCTTCAATGGCGGCCATGATCCGTTCTTTCTTATTCATAGAAGTTCCCCCTTTTCACGAAATCTTACCACGCAGCGACAGTGCCGTCTGCCCGGGGCTCGGTGGCGCCGAGGAGCACCCCGTCTTTTCCGCGCCAGATGATTTCTCCCCGTCCGAACTGGGACAGATCGTCAAGAATAGAAATTTCATGGCCCCGCTCGCGGAGCTCTTCGATCACAGAGAGAGGAATCCCCGGCTCCATGTCAAAATGCATGCCCCCTGTCCACTGCCACCGCGGCGCGTCCAGCGCTTCCTGCGGATTCATATGGAAATCCACCACATTGGAAATGACCTGGAGATGGCCCTGGGGCTGCATGAAGCCGCCCATCACGCCGAAGGGCCCCACCGGCCTTCCTTCTTTTGTAAGAAATCCGGGAATGATCGTATGGTACGTCCGCTTTCTCGGGGCGATGCAGTTCACATGCTGAGGGTCCATGCTGAAATTGAGGCCCCGGTTCTGAAGGGCAATGCCGGATCCGGGAATCACCACGCCGCTGCCGAACTGGCAGTAATTGCTCTGGATATAGGACACCATATTGCCTTCTTCGTCAGCGGTGCAGAGATAGACCGTACCCCCTTCCGGCGGGCGTCCCGGGCGGGGCGTGAGGGCCTTCTCCGTGATCTCCCGGCGCCGCGCCGCGCCGTACGCTTCGGAAATAAGGTCCTCTGTGCGCACCTTCATACAGCCCGGGTCGGTAATGTAGCGCATGCCGTCAGCAAAGGCGAGCTTCATTGCTTCCATCTGGCAGTGCATCGTGTCCGCGCTGTCTTTTTCATGGAAGGTAAAACCTTTGGCTATATTGAGCGCCATGAGCGGCACGATGCCGTGGCCGTTGGGCGGCAGTTCCCACACGTCATAGCCGCGGTAATTCACGTGAACCGGCTCCACCCAGGAAGGATGCCACGCGGCGTAATCTTCTTTCCGCACGAAACCGCCGGTTTCCCGGGAAAAGGCGTCGATGGCATCGGCTATGTCCCCGCGGTAGAAGCTTTCGCATTCGCTGTCCCGCAGTTTTTCCAGAGTCTTTGCGTGATCAGGAAGGCGCATTCTTTCCCCTGCTTTGGGAGGGCGCCCCTCTTTCAGAAACGTATCAAACCAGCCTGAAAGTGCAGGATCTCCTTTCAGAGCAGAAAGTTCTTTGTATTCCCGGCGCCACTCCTCCGCGACAAAAGGCGAGACCGGATAGCCATCCTTCGCGTACTGGATGGCCGGCTCAAAGAGCTCGCCGAAAGGGAGCTTTCCGAAACGGCGGGACAGGGAAATCCACGCGGAAGGCGCCCCGGATATGGTGACCGGGATCCAGCCCCGCCGGGGAATCTCTGCAAAGCCCCGCGCCTCTATCGCTTCCCGGGAAATGGCTGCCGGCGCCCAGCCGCTGGCATTTAAGCCGTACAGTTTGTCTTTCACCCAGAGGATGGCAAAGGCGTCGCTGCCGATGCCGTTGGACACAGGCTCAATGACGGTGAGGCAGATCGCCGCCGCCACAGCCGCGTCCACCGCATTCCCTCCCTGGCGCAGCATGGAAAGGCCTGCCTGGGCCGCCAGGTGCGACGCGGTGGCCACCATACCGCGGCTGCCATAGACGACGGTGCGCCGCGAAGAGTAGCGGTAATGCTGGCGGCCGTCGTAAAAGCGCAGATCATTCATGGAAATCTCCTTTTTGTCAAATCCCCGGCACAATGGCAGGGAAGAAAAACCGCCGCTCCTTTCGAAACGGCGGCAGGAAAAAAGGCGCACCGCCTTCTTTCTTACATTCTCTTATTCTTTCTTTTCCACTGTCTTTTCTTCCACAGGCTGCTCTGCTGCCGGTTCCGGAGCCGGGTCACTGCCGGTTTTGGAAGCCGCTGCTTTTTCGAGATCGGCAGCGTGCTGTTCTGCCCGTCTCTGGTCAGCCCGTTCCAAAGCTTTTGCTTTAAAATCTTCTGCAGCACTCTGAAATGTTTTCTTCGCTTCCGCCGCTGCTTTGAGAGCGCTCTCTTTGTATTCCTTCGCCAGTCCCTGGACTTTTTCTGACAGCTCTGCTGCCTTCACTTTCGCTTCCGCTGCCTGGGCCTGGGCCTTTTCAGACAATTCCGCCGCTTTCACTTTGGCGATTTCTGTCTGTTCCTGGGCATGGGCCTTCATATACGCTGCCTGTACCCGGGCCTGAGCCATGCGGATGCGCGCTTCTGCCTTGGCCTGTTCGGACCGCACCTTGGCTTCCGCCGCGCGGATATCTGCTTCGAGACGGAGTTTCCGTCCTTTTTCCTTGAGCGTGTCCAGCTGCTCTTTCGCCTGGACAGACAGTTCTTTCGATTTATCCTTGGCCTGGATGGAAACTTCTTTCGATTTTTCCTTTGCCTGCTGGTGCAGTTCCCTGGACTTCACTTTCGCCTGGGCAGAGAGTTCTTTCGCTGCAGCCTGGGCGGTTTCTTTCGCCACTTCCGTCACGCCGATCGCAGTATACTTTGCTTTTTCAATCTGCTCGTCGGTGACGCCTGCTTTTTTGAGCGCGTCCAGGAAACGGGCCGATGCGAGGCTCGCCGCCTCTGTCACTTTGCCGGTGAGCTTGCCGAAGGCGGCGTGCGCCTTCTGGGGATAGAGCTTCTTTTCTTCTTTCGGTTCTTCAAATTTCACGGTTTCATCGCCAAGAGGCTGGTCTTTCTTCGGATCTTCTTTCAGTTCTGCCACGTTTTCTTCTCCCTTCTCCTTTTCCTTTTCAAAGACAGCCATGTAAGGCTTCACATCATCGGGCATGCCGTCCTTGATCCAGCGCTGCGCCGCTTTGCCGATGCCGTAGGTGACGCCTACCGCGATAGGCACCTGCATGAAGGACAGCGGAATCAGCGTCGCTGCGAGCGTCCCTGTCACCGTGCCTCCGAGAGCGCCGATAAAGGAAAGCACCGTTTTGTCAGCAAGCTTCACATTGTAAGTCTCGCCGATCTTGGCGATCATGTACACTTCGTTAGCCATAAGGGCAATCGTCCCAAGAAGGGGCGCCACCACGATCACGCCGGCCCGGGCCGCTGCCCAGTGAATCAGGCTGTCCGCCGCGTCATCCCGGTCATCGCGGATGGCGATTTCCACTTCCGCTTCCGGAGCGGCATAGGTCTCCGCCGGAGCGGGAGCCGCTGCCTCTTCCTTTTCCGCAGGCGCCGCCGTCTCCGCAGGCAGTCCCGCCGGAGCTTTCTCTGCCGGTACCTGAGGCGCCGGTTTCTCCGCAAGGCTTGCAGCCTTTCTCTCTGCCGGCACTGCCGGAGCCGCTTCTTCTACGGTATCCAATTTTTTATCTTCACTCATAGGGATCCCTCCATTACAGAATTTATCACCAAAAGAAAGATAGGTATTCTTTTCCTTATTATACTAAAAAACAGGAAAAGGATACAGTCATATAAAGGAATTCAAAGGTGCAGGAAGACGCCGCCTTGGGCCGGGCTGGAGTGTGTCATGCCGGCGGGGTCTGAGGTCTGAGGTCAAAAGCGGATAGTGCATCATTGGAGTAGAGTCTGAAGACAGAAGTCTGGAGTCTGAAGAGGAAAGCGGAATTTCTTTTTGTAGACGGGGCGCAGGGCGCAGAGCGGTGGTGCCGCCTTCGGCGGGATTTTGATTGTCCTCAATTGCCGGATGGGCTAGGCATGATACGCGGCATGACTGTGGCTTTACGGACAGTACATCATTTTGCTTGGGGTCAAAGGGGCATCTCTAAAAACTCAAGACGAATCCTGAAATTTTCAGTACAATAGAAAAAA